>NZ_JBAWUK010000012.1:0-95952 GCF_037079935.1 Stenotrophomonas maltophilia group sp. Smal12
GGAGGTCCACCCCGCCGCGGCGGCCCAGAACAATTAAAACACCCCCCCCCCCACCCGCCTCTGCAGGGCGCGCCCCGCCCCACCCCCCCCCCCCCCGCCTCGTTCCAACTACCGGCCCCCACCCACGCCCGCGGGGGGGGGGGCTGCTGGTTGGGGGGCGCCCGGGGGTGGGGCCGCCCCCGGCCGGCCCGCCCCCCGCGCCCCCGGCCGCGCCGCCCTCGACTCTACAGAAGCGCGCAGCCGATGTTACCCGTAACCCCCGTGCACCGGGTTGTGGCTGCGCACCGCCATTACCAGGCCGAAACCGGCCAGCAGCGACACCGCCGAAGTACCACCGTAGCTGATCAGCGGCATCGGCACGCCTACCACCGGCAGCAGGCCGGAAATCATCCCGCCATTCACCAGCACGTAGACGAAGAACGCCAGGCCGGTGGCACCCGCCAGCAGGCGCGAATAGGAATCGCGTGACTGGCTGGCGATCCACAGGCAGCGCCCGATCACCACCAGGTACAAAGCCAGCACGGTAGCCACGCCGATCCAGCCGAATTCCTCGCTCAACACCGAGAACGCGAAGTCGGTGGTCTGCTCGGGAATGAAGTTCAGGTGCGACTGCGAGCCTTCGCCCCAGCCCTTGCCATCGAAGCCGCCGGAACCGATCGCGATCTTCGACTGGATGATGTTCCAGCCGGCGCCCAGCGCGTCCATCTCCGGGTCCAGGAACATCATGATGCGGTCCTTCTGGTACGGCCGCAGCAACCAGAACCAGGCCACCGGCGCAACCGCTGCCACGCCGCCCACGCCCAGCCCAACCCACCACCACGGCAGGCCCGCCAGCAGCAGCACGAACACGCCGCTGGCGGCGATCAGCACGCCGGTACCGAAGTCCGGCTGCAGCATCACCAGGCCGGTGGGTACGCCGATGATGATCAAGGCCACGAGCACGGTATTGAAGCGCGGCGGCAGCGGCATCTTGTGCAGGTACCACGCCACCATCATCGGCAGGCTCACCTTCAGCAGTTCGGCCGGCTGCAGGTAGAAGAACTTCAGGTCCAGCCACTGCCGGCCATATTTACCGGTGCCCAGCACGAACACCGCCAGCAACGGGATCATCGAGATCGCGTAGATCATCGGCGTGGCCGAGCGGATGCGCAGGATCGGCACCCGCGAGATGCCCCACAGTGCGGCCATGCCCACCGCGAAACGCGCGCCCTGCGCCATCACCAGGCTGTCGCCACCAGCGCTCTTCAGGGTCGCCAGGCCAATCACCATCAGCGCGCCCAGGGCCAGGCACAGCACCCAGTCCAGCGTGCTGAAAAAGCGGCGCAGCATGTCGCCGGCCCAGCGCAGGAACACTCTCATCGTGCAGGCTCCGCAGGGGTCGGGCGGGGCGTGGCGGGCAGCGCGGCGGTCGGCGCACCCGGCTGCGGCGCAGGCGCCGGCTCCGGTGCGGGTGCACCGATCAGCACCGGATGCTCTCCCACCTGTGCAGCGGCGAGGTCACCGGCCTGACGTGCGCCCGCGTCTTCGTTGTCGAACGCGGTGGCGCCGATGGCGGTGGTGCCGCGCTCGCTGTCCAGCGGCTGCATGCCTTCGGGCATCTTGCCCAACAGGTAAGCGTCGAACACCTTGCGCGCGATCGGCGCCGCGGCCGAACCACCATAGCCACCACCTTCCACTGCCACCGCAATCGCGATGACCGGGCTCTCGACCGGCGCGAAGCCAACGAACAGCGCGCGGTGGCGCAGGTGCATCGGCAGGCTCTTCGGGTTCACTGCAGCAGTGCCCTTGCGGCTGATGACCTGTGCGGTACCGGTCTTGCCGGCCATCACGTACGGCGCACCGACCGCGACGCGCCAGCCGCTGCCGCCGGGCCGCATGGTCGCCATCATGCCCTCACGCACGGCCTGCACGTTGTTGGGGTTGGGGCTGATCGGCTTGCTTTCGCCGGCCGGCATTGCCGTCCAGTCGCTGTCGAAGCCGTCGCGCTGCTGGATCACCAGGTGCGGGGTGCGCAGCTGGCCGTCGGCCAGGCCGCTGACGCCGCGCGCCAGCTGCAGCGGGGTGACCTTCCAGTCACCCTGGCCGATGCTGATGTTGACCGTATCGCCGGGATACCAGGCTTCCTTGCGGGTCTTCCGTTTGTAGGCCGGCGAAGGCAGGATGCCGCCGATCTCGCCGGTGAGGTCGATGCCGGTCGGCTGGCCGAAGCCGTAGTACTCCATGTAATGGTCGAAGCGCTCGATGCCCAGGTCCAGCGCCAGCTTGTAGTAATAGGTGTTGACCGATTCGGCGATGGACTTGCGCAGATCCGTCCAGCCGTGGCCGCCACGGTGGGCGTCACCCCAGCCGCGCGAGGTGCCCGGCAGGTAGAACATGCCGGTGGACAGCACCTTGTCTTCCGGGCGGCGCACGCCGGAGTCCAGTCCCGCCAGGCCGATCAGCGGCTTCAGCGTGGAACCGGGAGCGACGCCACCGAGCACCAGGCGATTGAACTGTGGCCGCGACGGGTTTTCGTTCAAGGCCTTGAAGTCGGCATGGGAAATGCCGTTGACGAACAGGTTGGGATCGTAGGACGGCAGGCTGACCATCGCCAGCACTTCGCCAGTGCGCGGATCCATCGCCACCGCCGAACCTTCCTGGTCGCCGAACGCGGCCACCATCGCGCGCTGCAGGTCGGCGTCGATCGACAGCCGCAGGTCGGCGCCGGACTGCGCGGCGACGCGGCCGATGGTGCGGATCGCGCGGCCCTGCACGTTGGTCTCGACCTGCTCGTAGCCGACCTTGCCGCGCAGCTGCTGCTCGTAATAGCGCTCCAGGCCGGATTTGCCGATGTGGGTCAGCGCGGCATTGCCTTCGCCGAGGATCTCCAGATCCTTGTCATCAACGCGGCCGACGTAGCCGATGATGTGCGCGAACAGATCGCCGTACGGGTAGCGCCGGGTCAGGTAGGGTTCGAGCTCGACACCGGGGAAGCGCCAGCGGTCGACGGCGAAGCGCGCCATCTCCTCATCGCTCATGCGCAGCTTCAGCGTGACCGGCAGGAACTTGCGGCGCGCCTTGCGCGACCTGTTGAATGCTTCCAGCTCTTCCGGGCTGATGTTGATGATCTTCGCCAGCCCTTCCAGGGTGGCATCCATGTCCTTGACCTTGTCCGGGGTCACGTCCAGGCGGAAGGCCGGCACGTTTTCGGCCAGCAGGCGACCGTTGCGGTCGTAGATCATGCCGCGCCCCGGCACCACCGGTCGCGGCTTGATGCGGTTGGCCTCCGAGCGCGTGGCGTAGACGTCGTGGTCCAGCACCTGCAGCTTGAAGTACCAGCCGCCCAGGCCCAGCAGGCAGACCAGCACGCCCAGGAAACCCAGCGCCGCGCGGCGGCGGAACTGTTCGGCTTCGGCGTGCGGGTTCTTGACCTGGCGGCGCGGGATCATGGCTCAGCGCCCGCGCTTGCCGAAGCGCACCGCGTCCAGCAGCACGAACACCAGCGGCCACAGGCCCATGCCCAGCAGAGGCGCCCACCAGTACGACCAGGGCAGCGTTGGCTCATCCACCACGATGTGGACCAGCGCGCTGACGATGCGATCGTTGAACAGCAGGCCGCCGATGGCCAGCATCTGCTGGGACATCGGGAAGAAGCGGATGCGGGCACGGAAGCGCTGCAGGATGAAGGCCAGCATCACCAGCCGCAGTGCCTGTTCGCCCAGCACGCCGCCGTACAGCAGGTCGGCCACCACGCCGCTGGCGAAGGCGATGCCCAGGCCGACGCGTTCGGGAGCTTCGATCACCCAGTACGCCAGCACCAGCGCCAGCCAGTATGGGCGCAGCGGCTGCAGCAGCGCCGGCAGCGGCAGCAGGCCCAGCAGCAGCGCCACCACCAGGCTGGCCGGCAGCACCCACGGGTTGTCGCGCAGGCGGCTCATCGTGCGGGCTCCTGCGCGGCGGGTTGGATGGACTGGGCGGGTTGCGGTTGCCGGCCAACGGCCGGCACTACCGGGGACCCGGCGGGTGGAGAGCTCCCCTCTTGTTGAGGGGGGCGCGCCGAAGGCGGGGGGGTAAGGGAAGATGCGCGGGCCGGTTGCGCCGAAGGTGCAGTCGGCTGCGGTTCGCTGGCCGCAGGCAAGCGGATCGCCGCGCCCGGGCGCAGCAGCAGCACGTCGCGGCCGCGGTCGAGCTGGGCCGCCGGCTTCAGTTCGCCGACCAGGAAGGCGTGGGTGTCGTCCGGGCGCAGGCCGGTGATGGTGCCGACCGGGAAACCGGCCGGGAAGCGCCCGCCGAGGCCGGAGGTGACGATCTCATCGCCCACTTCCACGCCAGCGCTGAGCGGGATGTCGCGCAGTTCCAGCGTGTCGCCGCGGCCATAGACGATCAGGCGCACGCCGTTGCGGGCCACGGTGACCGGCACCGCGTGGTCGGGATCGGTCAGCAGCAGCACGGTGGAGGTGCCACCGGTGACGCTGATCACCTGCCCCATCAGGCCGCCGGCGTCGATCACCGCCTGGCCGACGTGCACGCCCTCGCGGCTGCCTGCGTCGAGCACCAGGCGCTGCTTCACCGGGTCCAGGTCGATGTCCAGGATCGGCGCCAGCTGCACGTCCAGGCCACTGCGCTCGGCCACGTTCAGCAGTTCGCGCAGCTGGGCGTTGTCCAGCGCGGCGGTCTGCAGGCGAGTCAGGCGCGCGTTGGCCAGCAGCAGCTGGTTGCGCAGTTCACGGTTTTCGGCGACCAGCTGGGTATGGCTGGCGGCGGAGTCCTTGACCTGGTTGCCGAGCTTGCCGGGCAGGCCAGCCAGTGCCCATACCGGCTGTACCAGGCTGTTGGCCTGCTCGCGCAGGCGTGCCAGCCAGCCGGCCTGGTCATCAAGCACGATCAGGGTGATGGCCAACGCGAGATAGGCCAGCAACCGCAGGGGGCTGGCGGCATCACCGGATCGGGAGGCGACGGGAGGACCGGCGTAGGGCGGCACGGCAACGATTCAACTGGCAGAAGGCGGAAGGGAAACACGCGGGCGCCCCGCCGGTGCCGGCCCGCCATCACGGCGGGCCGCACCCCGGAAGGGCGCGGCGGGCAGGAACGGCCGGGACGGCTTATTCCGGCGCAAAGAACTCGTTGCCGTGCATGTCCACCAGCTCCAGCGCACGGCCGCCACCGCGCGCCACGCAGGTCAGCGGATCGTCGGCCACCTGCACGTGCAGGCCGGTCTCCTCGGAGATCAGGCGGTCCAGGTCGCGCAGCAGGGCGCCACCACCGGTCAGCACGATGCCGCGCTCGGCGACGTCGGCGCACAGTTCCGGCGGGGTCTGCTCCAGCGCCAGCTTGACCGCGCTGACGATGCCCGACAGCGGCTCGTGCAGGGCCTCGAGCACCTCGTTGGAGCTGATCTTGATCATCTTCGGCACGCCCTCGGCGAGGTTGCGGCCGGAGATCTCCATCTCGATCACTTCCGCCTGCGGGTAGGCGCAGCCCAGCTCGACCTTGATGCGCTCGGCGGTGGCTTCACCGATCAGCATGCCGTGGTTGCGGCGCACGTAGTTGGTGATGGACTCGTCGAAGCGGTCGCCGCCGATGCGGACCGAGGCCGAATAGACGATGCCGTTGAGCGAGATGACCGCCACTTCGGTGGTGCCACCGCCGATGTCGATGACCATCGAGCCACGGGCTTCGGTGACCGGCATGCCGGCGCCGATCGCGGCGGCCATCGGTTCTTCGATCAGGAACACGTCACGGGCACCGGCTTCCTCGGCCGATTCCTTGATCGCGCGGCGCTCGACCTGGGTCGAGCCGGCCGGCACGCAGACCAGCACGCGCGGGCTCGGGCGAAGCACGCGCGACTTGTGCACCTTCTTGATGAAGTGCTTGAGCATCGCCTCGGTATAGGTGAAGTCGGCGATGACGCCATCCTTCATCGGGCGGATGGTGGTGATGTGGCCCGGGGTACGGCCCAGCATCTGCTTGGCTTCGGCGCCGACGGCTGCCACCGAGCGGGTGCCACCGATGGCACGGTCCTGGCGCACGGCCACGACCGACGGCTCGTTCAGCACGATCCCCTGCCCGCGCACGTAGATGAGGGTGTTGGCCGTGCCCAGGTCGATGGACAGGTCGTTGGAGAACATGCCACGGAGTTTCTTGAACATCTGAGGAAGGAGTCCTGAGGGGTGTCGTGCCCGCCGCGGGATGGCGAAAAAATGGGCAGAAATCGAGGCCGACAAGCCTAGCAACCCGCCTGCCGCCGAGCAAGGAAAAAACTAGCTGAACCCGCGTCTTCACAGGCTTTCGGCCTGATCGGGTCTCACCCGGTTCTGGCCCTGAGCGGCACCAGCGGGTAACCTTTGCGCCGTCGGGCGCCCAAGGGCGCCGTTTGCTTGCCCGATGAACCGGGCCGGCCCACCCCAAAATTCACCGCATAGGCTTACATCGATGTCCGCTCTGATCTGTGGTTCTCTTGCCTTCGACACCATCATGGTGTTCCCGGACCAGTTCAAGAATCACATCCTGCCGGACAAGGTGCACATCCTGAACGTGTCCTTCCTGGTGCCGCGCATGCGCCGCGAGTTCGGCGGCTGCGCAGGCAACATCGCCTACAACCTGCACCTGCTGGGCGGCCAGCCGATCCCGATGGGCACCGTGGGTTCGGACTTCGGCCCGTACCGCGAATACTTCGAAGGCCTGGGCATCGACCTGTCGCGCGTGCGCGTGATCGATGAGCTGTTCACCCCGCAGGCGTTCATCACCACCGACCACGACAACAACCAGATCACCGCCTTCCACCCGGGCGCGATGATGCGTTCCTACGAGAACCACGTGCGTGGGGTGCCGGGCGTGACCCTGGGCCTGGTCGGCCCGGATGGCCGCGAAGGCATGATCCAGAACGCGCAGGAATTCCACGAAGACGGCATCCCGTTCATCTTCGACCCGGGCCAGGCCATGCCGCTGTTCAACGGCCCGGAACTGCGCGCCTTCATCGAGCAGGCCGACTACGTGGTGGTCAACGACTACGAGTCGAACCTGCTGCAGGAGCGCACCGGCTGGGACGAAAAGGAGATCGTCAGCCGGGTCAAGGCCTACATCACCACCCGTGGCCCGAAAGGCGCGGTCATCCACACCCCGGAAAAGAGCTATGACATCCCGCCGGCGCACGAGCGCCGCGTGGTCGACCCGACCGGCTGTGGCGACGCCTTCCGCGCCGGCCTGATCTACGGCATCCAGAAAGGCTACGACTGGCTGACCATCGGCCGCATGGGCAACCTGATGGGCGCGCTGAAGGTCGAGCATCCGGGCACGCAGAACCAGCGTTTCACCTTCGATGAGTTCAACGAGCAGTTCAAGCAGCAATTTGGCTACGCGCTTGGCGCGTAACCAAATTGCTCGCGCATTCCACCTTATCCCCGCGCCTTCAGCGCGCCCCCTTGAACAACAAGGGGGCTTTCCACCCGATGCACTACTGGCAATGCTGTTGGTAGGTGTCGACCTTGGTCGACACTGCCGGCCAGCGGCCGGCACTACCGGAACTTCCGACCGACACGTTGCCTGCTCTCTGTAGAGCCGAGCCCATGCTCGGCTTGCGCGCGCCGGTCATGCGGCCTGCCAGGCAGCCAACAGCGCGCGGCAATCGGCGAAATGCCAGTCGGCGCGGCCCGGCCATGGGTTTTCCGGCAGGTTGACCAGTACGGTATGGGCGCCCGCGGCGCGGCCGCACTCCAGGTCGTAGGCGTGGTCACCCACCATCACCGCCTGCGCAGGCCCGATGCCCCATCGCCGCAGATGCTGCTGCAGGCCCTCCCGCGAGGGCTTGGGCACCGCTTCATCGCGACCAATGATGTCGGCATCGTCGAACAACGCCCCGACCCCGATCGCGTCCAACGTCAGCTTCGCCAGCGCATGATCATTGCGGGTCAGGATGCCCAGCCGGCAGCCAGCCGCCGCCAGCGCGCGCAGCAGCTTCACCGCACCCGGCGCCGGCAGCGCGTCCTCGGCCAGCGCGCGCTCGTGATCCAGCAACCACTCACGCTTGGCCTGCGCCGATGCATCCGGCAACGCCGCGATATGGTCGAGGATGTCTTCCTCCGCGGCGATCTGCAGCGTACGGCGGATCGCGGCGAAATCATGCACGGCGACGGTCAGCGTGCCATCCATGTCGAACACCCAGTGCCGGATCGCGGACAACGCGTGCACTGCGCTGCCCGCCGCCCCCGTCACTGCCACCACTGCGGCATGCGGCTGGCGTCTACACCACCCGTTTCGAACACCGCCGTGCGGGTGCCGCCGGCCTTGACCGGGAACTCGATGCTGATCGACCTGCCCTTGCGCGCCAGCTTCCACAGCGCCTTCTGGTCGGTGATGAACAGGGCGATGGCTTCATCGGTCTTCGGGCGCCACGCCGCCATCGACACCGGCTTGCCGTCGTCCACGGTCACTTTCACCGTGCACTGCGGGCAACGGAAATCGCCGGCCTGCAGCACCAGGTAGGCATGCCGCTTCCACTCCGGATGATCGCGGAACACCAGCTGCACCGTCTTCGCGCCGCTGCCATCCACGTCCACCCGTTCCTTGCTGTAGATCTGCGCCGACACCTGGTTGCCCTTGTTGCCCACCGGGATCTGGTTGTACTGCCACAGCGCCTGCATGCGGCGCAGGTCGCGCGCGGCATCGCCCTTGGCCTTGACCTCGTCGAAGCCTGCAGCGATGCGCTCGGCGGCGGCGGTGTCCTTGTACTGGTCAAGCAGCGAGGCGCCGTGCAGGCGCGCGCGCTCCCAGTCCTGCGCGGCCACGGCCATGTCGTACTGCTTGGCCAGGTCTTCGGCCTTGGCCTCCTTCTGCGCCTGCACGGCGGCCGCGGCGGCTTCCTGCGCCTTGCGTTCTTCCTCGGGGTTGCTGCAGGCGGCCAGCGCCAGGGTGCAGGCGGTGAGCAGGATCAGTCGTTTCATGGCGGAGGTCCTTTGCGAGTGCATCCCGATTCTATCGGCAGCGAAAAGCGGATACACCAACGGCGGGTTTCCCCGCCGTTGGTGGTGAAGCAGTGACCGGTTGCCGGTCAGCGACCGGCACTACCGCTTACTTGGCTTCAGCCTTGGCCAGCATGTCCTGGACCGAGGCGGTGGTGATCGGGTGGTAGCCCGGCTTGGCCTTTTCGAAGGCCTGCTTGGCCAGCTCCAGCCCCTTCGGGGTCTTCACCAGTTCGGCGTAGATCGGCATGATCAGCTTGCGACGGCCGACGCGCTCGATGAATGCCGCCGCGCCTTCATTGGCCTGCTCGTAGCCGCTGCGGATTGCCAGCGGGTACCAGCGCATGGCGATCTCGCCATTCGGGGTGCCGGTGAAGTGGAAGGCCTTGTCCAGCGTGGCCAGCTTGTCCAGCGGCTGGGTCGCGCCCAGGCCATCGATGAAGCGCACCCATTCCTGCGTGCTCCAGTCGGCGATGACCTGGCTGCTCGGCACAGTGCCGGCGCTGGCGAAGGCGATGCGCGCGGTATCGACGCTGCTGAAGTTGCGCGACTGCGCCTTGGCCGCGAACGCCGGAATGCCCGGCTCGTCCAGCCATGCCTTCAGTTCGGCCTCGGTCACTGCCGACGGATTCTTCGGCAGCAGGTTCTTCTTCATGTAGTCGACGAACTGGTCGGTGTTCGCGCTCTGGAAAGCATGGTCATCGAACCAGCCGCGCAGGAACGGATCGAAGGTCTCGCGGCCGAAGCGCTGCTCCAGGAATTCCAGGAACCACGCACCCTTGACGTAGGCCACCTGGCTGAGGGCTTCGTCGGGATCACGCTCGTTCAGCGGCGGCAGCGCCAGTGCCTGGTCGGCCGGGCTCATGTCCTTCACTTCGGCCAGCAGGTCGGTCTGGTCGATCTGCTTCTCCATCTCGGCCATTTCCTTGCCGTACAGGGCTTCGGTGATGCGGCCCTGGACGTAGGTGGTGAAGCCTTCATTGAGCCAGATGTCCTTCCAGCTGGCGTTGGTCACCAGGTTGCCCGACCAGCTGTGCGCCAGTTCGTGGGCGACCAGCGAGACCAGCGACTTGTCGCCGACGATCACGGTCGGGGTGGCGAAGGTCAGGCGCGGGTTCTCCATGCCACCGAACGGGAACGACGGCGGCAGCACCAGCATGTCGTAGCGGCCCCAGCGGTATTCGCCGTACAGCTTCTCGGCGGCACCGATCATCTTCTCGGTGTCCTCGAATTCCTTGGCGGCCTTGTTGACCATGGTCGGCTCGGCCCAGACGCCGGAGCGGCCGGAGATCGGCTCGAACACCAGGTCGCCGGCGGCGATGGCCAGCAGATAGGACGGAATCGGCTGCGGCATCTTGAAGGTGTAGTCACCATCACGCGCGGCCTTCGGATCGTTGTCGGCGCTCATCAGCACCATCACGTCCGGGCGCGAGACCACGTGCGCGCTGTAGGTGAAGCGCACGCTCGGGGTGTCCTGCAGCGGCACCCAGGAACGGGCATGGATGGCCTGCGACTGGCTGAACATGAAGGGCAGCTTCTTGCCCTCGGTCATCGAAGGCGCCAGCCACTGCAGGCCCGAGGCGGTCGGTGCGGTGTGGTAGGTCACTTCCACCTTGGCCGGCTGTTCCGCAGCCTCGATGGTCAGCTTGCTGCCGAACACCTTGTCGGCCGGGGCCAGTTCGAACTTCAGCGGGCTGCGCGCGCCGTCGGCGGCAACGGCCTCGACCTTGGACACGGTCAGCTCGCGGGTGTCGAGCACCAGCTGCCTGGCGTCCTTCTGTTTCCATTCCAGGGTGTAGGTGGCGGTACCGCCGATCTGCTTCTGGTCGAAGTCCAGCTTCAGATCCAGCGCGATGTCCTTGATGACGACCTTGTCCGGCTCGGCGTACGAGCTCTCGTCGTGGCTGCGGTTCTCGGCGTTCACGGGGGCGGCAGGGGCCTTTGCGGCAGTCGGGGCGGCGGCGGGCGCGGCCGCCTCCTGGGAGCAGCCGGCGGCCAGGGCCACGGCCAGCGGAAGGAGCATCAGCGGATTACGCATGAATCGGGACCGTTACGGGGATCAAACCCCAATGGTACCTCCCTCCGGCCCGGCAGGCGTTACGCGGTGCGGGGTAATGGCAGGCACAGCGCCGGCACTACCGGAACACCGGGCTTACAGCTTGTAGCCGGAATGGATCGACACGATGCCGCCGGTCAGGTTCTTGTAGTGGCAGCGCTCGAAGCCGGCCTGCCCCATCATCGCCTTCAGTTCGTCCTGCGGCGGATGCTTGCGGATGCTCTCGGCCAGATACTGGTAGCTGTCCGAATCGTTGGCGAACAACTTGCCCAACCTGGGCAGGATCTTGAACGAGTGGAAGTCGTAGATCGGCTTGAACCAGTCCGCAGTGACCTCGGAGAACTCCAGCACGCGGGCCTGGCCGCCCACCTTCAGCACGCGGTACATCTCGCGCAGGCCGGCGTCCTTGTCGGTCACGTTGCGCAGGCCGAAGGCAATGGTGACCAGGTCGAAGCTGTTGTCCGGGAACGGCAGGGCTTCGGCGTTGCACTGCACGTAGTCCAGGCCAAGCACCAGGCCGCGGTTGGTCAGGCGGTCCCGGCCGACCGACAGCATGCCGGCGTTGATGTCGCCCAGCACCACCGAGCCCTCGGCGCCGACGCGTTCCTTCAGCAGGGCGGCGATGTCGCCGGTGCCGCCGGCCAGATCGAGCACGCGGTCGCCCGGCTTCACCTGCGCGGTCGCGACGTAGTAGCGCTTCCACGCCCGGTGCACGCCCAGGCTCATCAGGTCGTTCATCAGGTCGTAGTTGCGCGCGACCGAGGTGAACACCTGGCCGACCAGCTTCTGCTTGTCCTTGGCGGCGACGTCGCGGAACCCGAAATGGGTGGTACCGGCTTTGTAGGGGGATTCGCTCATGGCCCCGATTATCGCACCGCCGGGGGCGAGCGGCACCCCCTGCCCGTATGATGGCGGGCCACGACTGACCGGAGCCCCCGCATGATCACCACGCCCGACTACCAGGCCCTGCTGCAGACCGCCATCGCCGAAGCCCGCCAGGGCCTGGCCGAGGGCGGCGTGCCGATCGGCGCGGCGCTGTACCACAACGACGGCCGCCTGCTCGGCTGCGGCCACAACCGCCGCGTGCAGGAAGGCGACCCGTCGGTGCACGGCGAAACCGACGCCTTCCGCAAGGCCGGCCGCCAGCGCCGCTACCAGGACACCATCATGGTCACCACCCTGGCGCCGTGCTGGTACTGCTCGGGCCTGGTGCGCCAGTTCAACATCGGCACCGTGGTGGTGGGCGAATCGCGCACGTTCCAGGGCGGCATCGACTGGCTGCGCGAGAACGGCGTCAACGTGATCGACCTCGACAACCAGGAATGCGTTGACCTGCTGGGTGGCTTCATTGCGCAGCATCCGGAGATCTGGAACGAAGACATCGGTGAATAAGCACCGTGCAACGTGTCATTGAACCCGTTTAATGAACGCTTCAGCGCGGGCACGCTCTAGTGCCTGCAGCGTTTGCGGCCGATGCCGTGAACCCGTGCACAGTCAGCTGCGCTGCGTGCATACACTGCGGTAACACCCCATCCGGCCGAGGCGCCTAGGGTGGGGTTACCGGGGTCCCTTTCCCCGGCGGAGCCAGCCATGTGCGCGCATGCCGTACGTCCCCCGCCCGACCCGATCCTCGATGCCATCCGCGAGCGCCTGCAGCAGCAGTACGCGCTGCACCAGCGTGGCGCCAGGTTCTGGACCGCCTACCAGGGCCTGCAGCTGGAACTGGTGCGCGACCATCCGCTCGATCAGGAGCGCCTGTGCAATGCGATGGCCGACATGGCCGAGGACCTCGGTGCGGTCGAGCATGCGCAATTGATCGGCAATCGCCACGCCGGCTCCACATCCCGCTGACGCGGCATGCACCGCCACATACGCCACACTCCGATGAACCCCCACTCCCTTTCCACTCAACCGAACTGGATTGTCATGCACGCTGAAGTCCCCACCATTCCTCCGGTCATCAACGTAGACGCCGAGCTTGACCACTGGCGCCGCCAGCATGCCGAAGGCGCACTGCCGCACAACTCGTTCGGCTCGTACGTGCCGTGGATCAAGTTCGCCTGTGATTCGCTGATCACCCAGCCGCGCGCCAGCGAGGCCGAACGTGACGAGATGTTCCAGACCCAGTATGCCTTGCAGATCATGCCGCGGCTGAGCGAAGCCCAGGCCCGTGAGTTCGTCGACCGTTGCTGGCAGCACGTCTACCAGAGCAGCCCGGTGCGCAGCCTGCAGGCGCCACGACTGCAGCGCATGCGCGCCTGACCGGCGCTGCACGGCGCCTGCACGGGTCACTGCCGATCATCCTCGTCACCTGAGTGGGAACACGACGACGATGAAAGCGCGCAACCTGTTCAATACGATCGCCAAGAAGGCCGCGACAGCCACTGGCTCACCGTGGACCTTCCTGGCTGCGGTAGGGATCGTGGTGATCTGGGGCATCAGTGGTCCGGTGTTCGGTTTCAACGACACCTGGCAGCTGGTGATCAATACCGGCACCACCATCATCACCTTCCTGATGGTGTTCCTGATCCAGCACACGCAGAACGCGGACACCGCCGCGATGCAGATCAAGCTGGACGAGCTGATCCGGGCGACGGCCGAAGCCAACAACGAACTGCTGGATCTGGAAGAACTGGACGAAGCGCGCCTGGAAGAGATCCGTGCCGAGTACGAGCAGATGGCCCGCGAAGCAGGTGATGCGCTGGCGCGCGTCCGCGCCTGCCATGCGGCGCGGCGCGACGATGAAGCGGTGTAGCAGGCCCCGGAATGACAATGCCGGCCAGCGGCCGGCACTGCCATCGATCATCCAGGTAGAGCCGGCCGCCGGCCGGCCTTCCCTCAGCCGCGCTCGTGCCAGCCGCCGCCCAGTACCTTGTACAGAGTGATGCGGTTGGCCTGCTGGGCCAACTGCGCCTGCAACTGGGTCTGCTGCGCGTTGTAGGCAGTACGTCGTGCGTCCAGCAGGGTCACGAAGCTGTCCAGGCCGGCGTCGTAGCGTGCCTGCGACAGGCGGTTGGCCTGTTCGGCCGCTTCCACCAGGCGCTGCTGTGAACTGACCTGTTCATCCAGGCTGACATTCAACGCCAGCGCATCGGCGGTTTCGCGGAAGCCCACCTGGATCGACTTCTCGTACTGCGCCAGTGCGATATCACGATCAGCGTTGGCGACGGCCAGGTTGGCGCGCAGCTTGCCGCCCTGGAAGATCGGCAGGGTGATCTTCGGCAGGAAACTCCATACGCGAGTGCCGCTGTCGAACAGGCTGGACAATTCGCTGGAGCCACTGCCAATGCTGCCGGTCAGCGAGATGCTCGGGAAGAACGCGGCACGTGCCGCGCCGATGTTGGCATTGGCGGCCAGCAGTTGGTGTTCGGCGGCCATGATGTCCGGGCGCTGCAGCAGCACATCGCTGGGCAGGCCGGCCGGCGGAGGCGCCAGTGCCAGCAACTGCGGTTCGATGCCGTCCGGCAGCAGCGCCGGATCCAACTGGCCACCGGCCAGCAGCGCCAGCGCGTTGCGGTCCTGGGCCAGCTGGCCACGCAGGCGCGCGGCATCAGTGCGCGCGGTCTCGACCAGCGTGCGGGTCTGGGTCAGTTCCAGTGCCGAACTGCCACCACGCTCGTGGCGGGCCTCGGCCAAGCGCAACGAATCCTCGTAGGTCTTCAGCGTGGCATCGGCGATCTTCAGACGCTGGGCATCGGCACCGTAGGTCAGCCACGCCGTCGCTGTCTCGGCCACCAGGCTCAGCTGCGCGTTGCGACGATTGGCAGCTACGGCAAAGTACTGCTGCAGTGCCGCTTCGCTGAGGTTGCGCACGCGGCCGAACAGGTCCAGCTCGAACTCGGCCACGCCGACACCGGCGGTGAACTGCTCGGTGACGCCAGCGTCGGTGCCCTCGCGCTGCATCTGGCCGGTGACGGCCACGCCGGGCACGCGGTCGGCACGCTGTACGCGGTACTGGCCGCGCGCGCGTTCAACGTTGAGCACGGCCACGCGCAGGTCGCGGTTGTTCTGCAGCGACTGCTCGATCACTTGCTGCAGGCGCGCATCGGTGAAGAAATCGCGCCAGCCGACGGCGGCGACATCAGCCACCTGGCCCTGTACAGCCTCGGCCGGCCACTGCGCCGGAATTGCCGGAGCGACGGCGGTGTTCTTCGGCACCAGAGTGGAGCAGCCGGCCAGCGCGAGCGCGGCGGCAATGGAAAGGAACAGGGATGCACTTTTCATGGGAATGACTTCCATCGGTACTGCCGGATGGCAGGAGGCAGTGCCGGCCAGCGGCCGGCACTGCCGTTTCGATCACGTCGTGGATTTGCGCTTGAACACGCGCTGCACCACTACGAAGAACAGCGGTACGAAGAACACGCCGAGCACGGTGCCGACGATCATGCCGCCGAGCACGCCGGTGCCGATCGCCTGCTTGGCGCCGGAGCCGGCACCGGTGGAGATCGCCAGCGGTACCACGCCCATGCCGAAGGCCAGCGAGGTCATCACGATCGGGCGCAGGCGGTCGCGCACGGCGTGCATGATCGCGTCGACCAGGCTGGCGCCCTTCTCCAGGTTTTCCTTGGCGAACTCGACGATCAGGATCGCGTTCTTGCTGGTCAGGCCCACCGTGGTCAGCATCGCCACCTGGAAATAGATGTCGCGCTCCAGGCCCTTGAAGGTATTGGCCAGCACTGCGCCGAGGATACCCAGCGGGGCCGCCAGCAGCACCGCCGTCGGCACGCTCCAGCTTTCGTACATCGCGGCCAGGCACAGGAACACGATCATCAGCGACAGCGTGTACAGCAACGGCGTCTGCGAGCCCGCCTGGCGTTCCTGGTAGGACATCGCCGTCCACTCGATGCCGAAGCCCGCAGGCAGCTGCTTGGCCAGTTGCTCGATCTCGGCCATGGCATCGCCGGAGGCAACACCCGGGGCCGGTTCGCCCTGGATCTCCATCGCCGACACACCGTTGTAGCGCTCCAGGCGCGGCGAACCGTAATCCCAGTGCTTGGTGGCGAACGCGCTGAACGGCACCATCTCGCCCTTGTCGTTCTTCACGGACCAGAGGTCAAAGTCCTCCGGGACCATGCGGAACGGCTGGTCGGCCTGCACGAACACGCGCTTGACGCGGCCACGATCGACGAAGTCGTCGATGTACGAGCTGCCCCACGCAGCGGCCAGCGTGCCGTTGATCTGGTCGATCGACAGCCCCAGCGAGGTCGCCTTGGCCGCGTCGATGTCGATGCGGAACTGCGGCGTGTCCTCCTGGCCGTTCGGGCGCACGTTGGCCAGCTTCTTGCTGCCGGCGGCCAGGCCGAGCAGCTGGTTGCGTGCGGCCACCAGTGCCTCGTGGCCCTGGCCGCTGTTGTCCTTCAGGAAGAAGGTATAGCCCGAGGCGGTACCCAGTTCCGGAATGGCCGGCGGCGGGAAGGCGAAGATGAAGGCATCCTTGATCTGGCCCAGGGCTGCCATCGCACGACCGGTGATCGGCATCACGCCATTGTTGGCGTCACGCTCGCTCCAGTCCTTCAGCTTGACGAATGCCATGCCGGCGTTCTGGCCCATGCCGGCGAAGCTGAAGCCCTGCACGGAGAACACCGAATCCACCGCATCCTTCTCGTTCTGCAGGAAGTGGTTCTCCAATGCCGCGATCGATTCCAGCGTGCGCTCCTGGGTGGCGCCGACCGGGGCCTGCACCAGCGCCATCAGCACGCCCTGGTCTTCGTTGGGCAGGAACGAGCTGGGCAGGCGCACGAACAGCACGCCCATCAGCACGAACAGTGCCGCCACGATGCCCATGAAGCGCCACGGACGATGGATGATGCCGCGCACACCACGCTGGTAACTTTCGCTGGTGCGGTCGAAGCCGCGGTTGAAACCGTTGAAGAAGCGACCGGCCAGGCCGCGGTGGGCAACATGATGCTCGCCCTTCTTCAACGGCTTGAGCATGGTCGCGCACAGTGCCGGCGTCAGCACGATCGCCACCAGTACCGACAACGCCATTGCAGAGACAATCGTGGCCGAGAACTGCCGGTAGATCACGCCGGTGGATCCGCTCATGAAGGCCATCGGCACGAACACCGCCGACAGCACCAGGCCGATACCCACCAGCGCACCGGTGATCTGGCCCATCGACTTGCGGGTCGCTTCAAGCGGCGACAGTCCTTCCTCGGACATGATGCGCTCGACGTTCTCCACCACCACGATGGCGTCGTCCACCAGCAGGCCGATCGCCAGCACCATCGCGAACATGGTCAGCATGTTCACCGAAAAGCCCAGCATCGCCAGCACGCCGAAGGTACCCAGCAGCACCACCGGCACGGCGATGGTCGGGATCAGGGTGGCGCGGAAGTTCTGCAGGAACAGGTACATCACCACGAACACCAGCACGATCGCTTCGAGCAGGGTCTGCACCACGCCCTTGATCGACACGCGCACGAAGGGGGTGGTGTCGTACGGGATCTCGGCCTTCAATCCGGCAGGAAAGAAGCTCTTCATGTCGTCCAGCGCAGCATCCACGCCGGCAGCGGTATCCAGCGCATTGGCGCCGGTGGCCAGGGTGACCGCCAGGCCGCTGGCCGGCTGGCCGTTGTAGCGGGTGACGAAGTCGTAGGACTCGGCACCCAGTTCGACGCGGGCGACATCACCCAGGCGCAGCTCGGCACCGTCCTGCGCGCCGCGCACGATGATGTTGCGGAACTGTTCCGGGGTCTGCAGGCGCGACTGCGCGTTGATGGTGGCGTTGAGCTGCTGGCCCTTCACCGACGGCGCACCGCCGAGCTGGCCGATCGCCACCTGGGCATTCTGCGCCTTGATCGCCGCAGTCACTTCCGCGACGGACAGGCCATAGGTATGCAGCTTGTTCGGGTCCAGCCAGATGCGCATGGCGTACTTGCCACCGAATACCTGGATGTTGCCCACGCCCGGCACGCGGCTGAGGCGGTCGACGACATTGGAACCGACGTAGTCGGCGATGTCGTTGGCGTCCATGCTGCCGTTCTCGGATACGAACGCGATGACGTTCAGGAAGCCCGAGCTGGACTTGGCCACGTTGATGCCCTGCCGCTGCACTTCCTGCGGCAGCAGCGGCATGGCCAGCTGCAGCTTGTTCTGCACCTGCACCTGGGCGATGTCCGGGTTGGTGCCGCTCTCGAAGGTCAGGGTGATGGTGGCCTGGCCGTTGGACGAGCTGTTGGAGGAGAAGTAGATCAGGCCATCAAGGCCCTTCATGTTCTGCTCGATGATCTGCGTCACCGAGTCTTCGACCACCTTGGCCGATGCACCCGGGTAGGTGGCGCTGATTTCCACCGCTGGCGGCGCGACGTTGGGGTACATCGAGACCGGCAGCTTGAACAGGGCCAGGCCGCCGGCGAGCATGATGATGATGGCGATCACCCACGCGAAGATGGGTCGATCGATGAAAAAGCGTGCCATGGGGTTCTCCGCTTACTTCGCGTCGCCGGCCGGGGCGGCAGGCTGGGCGGCGGCCGCCGGCTTGGCCGGTACGTCGCCCTTTTCGGTGGCCTTGACCGGCATGCCGGGGCCGATCTTCTGCAGGCCTTCCACGATGACCTTGTCACCGGCCTTCAGGCCGTCCTCGACCAGCCACTTGTCGCCAACCGTGCGGCTGACCTTGACCGGGCGTACTTCGACCTTGTTGTCCTTGCCGACCACCATCGCCGTGGTATCGCCCTTCGGATCGCGGGCGATGCCCTGTATCGGCACCAGCACGGCATCACTGCGCACGCCGCCGCCGATCACCGCACGCACGTACATGCCCGGCATCAGCAGGCCGTCCGGGTTGTCCACCTTCACGCGCAGGCCGAAGCTGCCGGTGGTCGGATCGACGCTGACTTCGGAGAACTCCAGCGTGCCCTTGTGCTCGAAGGTGCTGCCGTCTTCCATCAGGATGCTGACCGGCAGGGTCTGGTTGTCCTGCAGGCGGCCGGCGGCCAGTTCGCGGCGCAGCTGCAGCAGCTCGGCCGAGGACTGGGTCAGGTCGACATAGATCGGATCCAGCTGCTGCACCGTAGCCAGTGCATTGGCCTGGCCGGCGCTGACCAGCGCACCCTGGGTGACGCTGGACTTGCCGATGCGGCCGCTGATCGGCGCGGTGATGCGGGCGTAGCCCAGGGTGACGTTGGCTGCGTCCAGCGATGCCTTCGCGGCACCGACATCCGCCTCGGCCTGCTTCTGCGCGGCCACGGCATTTTCCAGGTCCTGCTGGCTGACCGCATCGACCTTGGCCAGCTCGGTGATGCGCTTGGCGCTCAGCCGGGCGGCGTTGGCGGTGGCCTCGGCGCGGGCCAGCTGGGCACGGGCACTGTTGGCCTGGGCGCGGTAGCTGGCGTCCTCGATCTGGTACAGCGCCTCGCCGGCCTTGACCATGCCACCTTCGGAGAACAGGCGCTTGGCGACGATGCCACTGACCTGCGGCCGCACTTCGGCGACCAGGAAGGCGTTGGTACGGCCCGGCAGTTCGCGGGTCAGGCCCACGGTCTCGGACTTCAGCGTGACCACAGTGACGTCACCCGGGCCCTGCTCGGGGGCCTGGGGTTGGCCGCCGCAGGCAGCCACGGTCGCGGCGATCGCCAGCGACAGTGCAAAGGGTCGGATTCGGCTCAGCAACATGACGGAAAGGCTCTTAGGGGAAGGAATCTCAAATCGCGCTGATACAGGCTGAAAGCGCCAGCAGGCAACGCTCACCAGCGGGGAGTGGAAGCCGGACCGGCCTGCCACGCACACGATGGGAATGATGGGAGCGAAATATACATACATGATTGTTTGTTTGTAAACCGGTACAATTCAGCCACGTTTCACCCGCACTCGTACCCATCCATGGCCCGCAAGACCAAAGAGGACACCCAGGCAACCCGGGAAGGCATCCTTGACGCCGCCGAAGCCTGCTTCCATGGACACGGCGTGGCCCGTACCACGCTGGAGATGATCGGTGCCCGCGCCGGCTATACCCGCGGTGCGGTCTACTGGCACTTCAAGAACAAGAGCGAGGTGCTGGCCGCGATCGTCGAGCGCGTGCATCTGCCTTTCATGCAGGAGCTGGAGCGCACCTCGACCGACCAGCGCGACACGCCGGTGCACGACCTGCGCGCGGTGATGATCCACTCGTTCATCGAACTGTCCGAGGACGAGCGCCTGCGCAAGACCATGGAGATCATGCTGCGCAGCGATGCGTCGGCTGATACCCGGGTGCTGACCGAACTGCAGCAGGCCGGTTTCCGCGATGGACTGGACCGGATGGAACGTGCCCTGCGCCGGGCAAAGGACCTGGGCCAGCTGCGCGAGGGTGCAGACCCGAAGATCGCCGCACGCATGCTGCACGCCACCGTGCTCGGCGTACTGCACGGTGCGATGGTCGAACCGGAACTGATGGACCTCAAGCGCGATGGCATGCTCGCACTGGACATGACCCTGGCCGCCTACGTGAAGGACGGCGTGTTCGTTCCCGGCACCGTGCCCGAGCCGCTGCCCGAGGCATGAGCGGGGTCGCTGCCGCCACCGCAGCCCCACTGTGAGGACAGACCCATGATCCTGGACAACGTGGTGTGGGGCTTCATCGGCTGCGGCAGCGTCACCGAGAAGAAGAGCGGCCCCGCCCTGGCCAGCACACCCGGCTCACGGGTGGCGGCGGTCATGCGCCGCAATGCCGCATTGGCCGAAGACTATGCGCGGCGCCACGCGGTGCCACGCTGGTACACGGATGCCGACGCGCTGATCGGCGATCCGGACGTGAACGCTGTGTACGTTGCAACACCGCCCTCCACGCACATGCAGTACGCATTGAAGGCGATTGCGGCGGGCAAGCCGGTCTATATCGAGAAACCCATGGCCCTGGACCTCGCCGAATGCGAGCGCATCCTGGAAGCCAGTGCACGCCGTGGCGTGCCCGTGTTCGTCGCCTACTACCGCCGCGCCCTGCCCCGATTCGCGCAGGTGAAGCAGCTGCTGGACAGCGGCGCGATCGGTACACCGCGCAGCGTTCGCGCCACCCTGCATCGGCCGCATTCGGTGAATGCCGCATCGCCGGACTTCTGGCGGACCAATCCCGCGATCTCCGGCGGCGGGCTGTTCGTCGATCTGGGCTCGCACACCCTGGACCTGCTCGATCATCTACTGGGGCCGCTGAGCGATGTGCGCGGCCTGGCCAGTTCATTGGCCGGCGCTTACGCCGCCGAGGACAGCGTCTCGATGTGCTTCCGCATCGGGCCAGGCGTGCATGGCATCGCGCAATGGAGCTTCTGCGCGTTCCGCCGCCAGGATGAGATCGAGATCACCGGCGACCGCGGCCAGCTGCGTTTTGCCACCTTCGAGGATGTACCGGTGGTGCTGGAGACCGAAGCCGGTGTGCAGACGTTCGACATCCCCAACCCGTCGTCGATCCAGCAACCGTTGATCGCGCATCTGGTGGACGAGCTGCGCGGCAGCGGCCGTTCGCCCTCGACCGGCATCAGTGCTGCCCGCACCAGCGCGGTGATCGACCAGGTACTGCAGGACTACCGCGCCCGGCAATCGTGCTGAGCGCCAACGCAAAAGGCCGCCCTGCGGCGGCCTTTTCTGTTGCAGCGGATGGAGTCAGGGCCCTCGCCGTGGCGAGGGATCCGGCCGGATCGGGCGTTACAGGATGTAGCGGCTCAGGTCCGGGTCCTGCACCAGCTCACCCAGGTGTGCATCGACGTAGGCGCTGTCGATGGCCAGGGTTTCGCCATCGCGGTCCGGTGCCTCGTAGCTGAGCGAATCCAGCAGGCGCTCCAGCACCGTATGCAGGCGGCGCGCGCCGATGTTTTCCTGGCGCTCGTTCACCTGGAACGCGATCTCGGCCAGGCGCTCGATGGCATCGGCGGTGAAACTGACCTTGACGCCCTCGGTGGCCAGCAACGCTTCGTACTGCTTGGTCAGCGCAGCCTTCGGCTCGGTCAGGATACGCACGAAATCACCCTTGCTCAGCGCACCCAGTTCCACGCGGATCGGGAAACGGCCCTGCAGCTCCGGAATCAGGTCGCTGGGCTTGGCCAGGTGGAACGCGCCCGACGCGATGAACAGGATGTGGTCCGTCTTGATCGTGCCGTACTTGGTGGACACGTTCGAGCCTTCCACCAGCGGCAGCAGGTCGCGCTGCACGCCTTCGCGGGAGACATCGCCACCGCCCACGTTGTCGCCGCGCTTGGCAACCTTGTCGATCTCGTCGATGAAGACGATGCCGTGCTGCTCGCAGGCCTCGATCGCCGCGGTGCGGATATCGTCTTCGTTGACCAGCTTGCCGGCTTCTTCCTCGATCAGCAGCGGGCGCGCAGCCTTGATGGTCAGCGTGCGCTTGTGCGCCTTCGCGCCGCCGCCGAGATTGGCGAACATCGACTTCAGCTGCTGGCCCATTTCCTCCATGCCCGGCGGGGTCATGATGTCCATGCTGACATTGGCGGCCAGGTCGAGCTCGATCTCGCGCGCGTCCAGCTCGCCGTTGCGCAGCATCTTGCGGAACTTGATGCGGGTCTCGTTGTCCTGCGCCGACGGCTCGTTGCGGGCGGCTTCCGGATCGAAACCGATGCCACCGCTGCGGCGCGGCAGCAGCGCATCGAGGATACGGTCTTCGGCGCGTTCCTCGGCCTGGGTACGCACGCGCACCTTGGCCTGTTCGCGGTACAGCTTGACCGCAGTATCAGCAAGGTCGCGGATGATCTGCTCGACGTCCTTGCCGACGTAGCCCACTTCGGTGAAGCGCGTGGCTTCGACCTTCACGAACGGCGCGTTGGCCAGCGTAGCCAGGCGGCGCGCGATCTCGGTCTTGCCGACGCCGGTCGGACCGATCATCAGGATGTTCTTCGGCATCACTTCATTGCGAAGCTCCGGCGCCAGCTGCATGCGGCGCCAGCGGTTGCGCAGGGCAATGGCCACCGCGCGCTTGGCGTCGTGCTGGCCCACGATATGCCGGTCCAGTTCCTGCACGATCTCGCGCGGGGTCATGGTGGCGGAGGAAACTTCGATCTTCGACATGGATGTGCTCACGGATTCAGATGCATGTAGAGCCGAGCCATGCTCGGCTGACGGGCAGCCCTGCCGAGCATGGCTCGGCACTACAGAAGAGCGGTCACAACTCCTCGACCACCACGTTGCGGTTGGTGTAGATGCAGATGTCGCCGGCGATGCCGATCGCCTCGCTGGCGATGGTGCGTGCATCCAGTTCGGTGTGCGCCATCAACGCGCGCGCGGCCGACAGTGCATAGGAACCACCGGAGCCGATGGCGATGATGCCGTCCTCCGGTTCGATCACATCGCCGGTGCCGCTGATGATCAGCGAGGTTTCCTTGTCAGCCACTGCCAGCAGAGCTTCGAGCTTGCCCAGGCGGCGCTCGGTGCGCCAATCCTTGGCCAGCTCGACCGCGGCGCGCTGCAGCTGGCCGTGCTTTTCCAGCTTGGCCTCGAACAGCTCGAACAGGGTGAAGGCATCGGCGGCGGCACCGGCGAAACCGGCCAGCACCTGGCCGTCGCGGCCAAGGCGGCGCACCTTGCGCGCGTTGCCCTTCATCACGGTGTGGCCCAGCGTGACCTGGCCGTCGCCGGCAATGGCCACGTGCTCGCCGCGACGGACGCAGACGATGGTGGTGGCGTGGAAAACGTTGGGGTTCTGACTGGGGTCCATGATGCCTCCGGGGTGACAGAACCAGAGGTGGGGACTGCGCTGCGCCCTTCAAGCCACCCGCGACCGGCTGACGCAGGGGCAACGTTCAGCTTTCTCCGCTGCCCTCGTTGCTGCGTCGCCGCTTGGCGCGCGGATGCGCGGCGTCGTAGACCTTGGCCAGGTGCTGGAAATCGAGGTGGGTATAGATCTGCGTGGTGGCGATGTCGGCATGGCCCAGCAGCTCCTGCACACCACGCAGGTCGCCGGACGATTCCAGGATGTGGCTGGCGAAACTGTGCCGCAGCATGTGCGGGTGCACCTGCTTGAACAGGCCCTGGCGCTGCGCCAGCTGGCGGATGCGGATCTGCACCGCACGCTGGCTGATTGGCCCGTTGCGACCGGGGAACACCGGCGATGCCGGACCACCGCCACTTTCCGCGCGCCACGCCTGCAGCGCTTCGCGTGACGGCCGCCCGAACGGCACCCGGCGCTGGCGGTTGCCCTTGCCCAGCACGTTGACCAGCCCGCTGTCGAAATCCAGGTCGCGCCAGGTCAGCGCGCAGACTTCGCTCAGGCGCAGGCCGGAGGAATAGAACAGTTCCAGCAGCGCGCGGTCACGGCGGCCGAGCTCACCGTCCGGCTCCAGTTCGACCAGCTGCACCGCCTCATCGGCGTCAAGGACCTGCGGCAACCGGCGCGGCGCGCGCGGTGCCTTCAGCGTCGCTGCCGGACTGACCTCGATGCGCCCGTGCTTGAGCAGCCAGGCATAGAAGCTGCGGCAGGCCGACAGGCGGCGTTGCAGGCTCTTGGCCGACAGGCCGCGGCGATGCTCGTCGGCGACGAACTGGCGCAACGCATCGGCATCGAGCGCCTCCACCGCTACGCCACGCGGTTGGGCCCAGACCGCTAGCGCGTCCAGGTCGCGGCGGTAGGCGTCAAGCGTATGCGCCGACATCCGCCGCTCCACCTGCAGATGCTGCAGGAAGGCCTGTACCGCGCTCATCGTCGTCCGGTCCTGCTCAGTCGTGGAAGCGCTTCAGGCCAGTGGCCAGGGCGTCGCCCATCATGCGCAGGAACAGCGTGCCCATGCCCGGGTAGAAGCGGTTCGGGTCGTGGCTGCCGACCGCGATCAGGCCGACGCCCGGCAACGGCAGCAGCGCGGTGGTCTGCACTTCCTCGCTGCGTACGCCGTACAGGACGGCATTCTTTTCCGGCTGCAGGCGGCCGCAGATCGGCTCGCCGTCGTTCAGGCAATCGCGGAACGGGCCCAGTTGCGGATCATCGGCAGCAATCACCTGCAGCCAGTCGGCCTGTTCCAGCCCGGCCACCGGCGCATGCACCACCAGCCGCACCAGGTCGCCGGCGAAGTCTTCCTGCAGCGATGCGGCCATCGCGCGCAGGGTATCGGCCGCGTTGTCCTGCTTCATCAGTGCCAGGGTCAGCTGGTGCGTGCGCACTGCCAGGCGTTCATTGACCTGGGCGGTGGCGCCCAGGTCGGCCAACCGTCGTGCCAGCTCGCGGTTCTTCTCGCGCAGCACTTCCAGCTGGTAGCTGGCCAGCGATGCGGTCGGGCCGTCATCGCGCGGCACCACCAGGGTCAGGGCCAGGTCCGGGAACTGCTTGAGGAAGCCGGGATGTCGCCGCAACCAGGCAGCGACTTCATGGGCCCCGAGCTTGTCGACGGTTTCGGTCATGCCATCCACTCCCCTTCGAAGACGAATGCGGTCGGGCCCGCCATCACCACCGGCTGGCCATCGCCCGGCCACTGGATGCGCAGGTCACCTCCGGGCAGGCTGATGCGCGCATCGCGCTGCAGGCGGCCGCGCTGCATCAGGGTCACGGCGGCGGCGCAGGCACCACTGCCGCAGGCCAGGGTCTCGCCGACACCGCGCTCGAACACGCGCAGGCGGGCGTGCGCCGGGCCCATCACCTGGGCGAAGCCCACGTTCACCGAGCGCGGGAACGACGCGTGCTGCTGCAGTAGCGAACCCACGCGTTCAACCGGAGCGGCATCGATCAGGCCCACTTCGATCACCGCATGCGGGTTGCCCATCGACACCGCAGCAAAGCGGACGCTCTCCCCCTGCAGCGGCAGCAGGTATTCCTCGCGCGGATGGGCGAAGCCCATCAGCGGCACGTTGGCCGGCTCGAACGCGGGCAC
Source organism: Stenotrophomonas maltophilia group sp. Smal12 (assembly GCF_037079935.1). Taxonomy (NCBI): domain Bacteria; kingdom Pseudomonadati; phylum Pseudomonadota; class Gammaproteobacteria; order Lysobacterales; family Lysobacteraceae; genus Stenotrophomonas; species Stenotrophomonas maltophilia group sp. Smal12. The sequence continues at coordinate 25,770 of NZ_JBAWUK010000012.1, forward strand.
GCCCATGGTTACCGCGAATTGCCCATCACCGAGCACCTTCACTTCATGGCTGGCCAGCGGGCTGTCGATGACGAACGCATCGCCCTGCGCACTGCCCTCGCGCACCAGCCAGGCCGCGATGCAGCGCGCGCCATTGCCGCACTGCTCGGAATTGGAACCGTCGGCGTTCCAGATGCGGTACGAGGCCACCGAGCCTTCCGCACGCGGCGCCTCGATGGTCAGGATCTGATCGCAGCCGACGCCGGTGTGGCGGTCGGCCAGGCGCGCGGCCAGTTCAGGCGTGGGCGGCGCAGTACCGTCACGCAGGTCGATCACTACGAAATCATTGCCCGCGCCATGCATCTTGCTGAAGCGCAAGGCCCTGGAACCGGCCTTACTCATTCCCGCTGTCCGCCTTCTTCGCTGGCGCGGGTGCCGGCTGGGGGGTCGTTGCAGCCGGGTCGACGGTCGTGGCCGGAGCAACGGCGCCCTGGCCCTCGGCCGGGGTCGCCTCGGTGGCGGGCTCGGCGGCCGGTTCGACGGTTTCTTCCACCGGCACCGGCTTCTGCGGCAGTACCAGCGGGCCCTTGTTGCCGCAGGCGGCGAGGAGCAGCAGCGAGGCCGCTGCCAGCGGAATCAGGATGGCGTTTCGATGGGGGATCTTCATGCCCCGAGTATAGCCATTGGCGGCTGAGCGGTTCGTGCAGGGGATCGGGTTGCCGGCCAGCGGCCGGCACTACCGCAGGCGCTCAATCCGCGGGCGGTGGCAACGGCCGCGTCCACAGCCAGATCGCCACCACGGTCATGCTGCCGATCGAGAACCACTTCACCCAGGCGACCGGCACGCACCACAGCATGATGCAGGCGCACACCGCCATGGTGATCGTGGCCATCCACTTGCCGTAGCGGCTGACCGCACCATGTGCCTGCCAGTTGGCGATGGCCGGGCCGAAGCGCGGGTGCTGCAGCAGCCAGGTGTGCAGGCGTTCGGACCCACGTGATGCAGCCCACGCCGAGATCAGGATGAATACGGTGGTCGGGAGGCCCGGCACGAAGATGCCGACGATGCCGGTGCCCAGGCTGACGTAGGCCAGCAGCCACCACGCCCAGCGGAAACGCACCACGCGCGGTGGCGTGGCGGTATTGCGGGATGCGGAGGGCTCGGGCAGGCTCATGGCCGCAAGGATAACGGTTCGGGGTGCCCGGCAACGCCCGGCACCCCTTCGCCGTTACGGCTGGGCGATGCCCAGCTGCTGCAGCACGAACGCGTACGACTCGGACAGCTCGCGGTAGCGCTGGAAGCGCCCCGACTTGCCGCCGTGGCCGGCTTCCATGTTGGTGCGGAACAGGATCGGGTAGGGGCCGGTGTTGTGATCACGCAGCTTGGCCACCCACTTGGCCGGCTCCCAGTACTGCACCTGCGAATCCCACAGGCCGGTGCCCACGAACAGCGCCGGGTACGCCTGCTGCTTCACGTTGTCGTAGGGCGAGTAGGACAGCATGTAGTCGTAATACGGCTTCTGCTCCGGGTTGCCCCACTCATCGTATTCGTTGGTCGTCAGCGGAATGGTCGGGTCGAGCATGGTGGTGACCACGTCGACGAACGGGACCTGCGCCACCATCACCCGGTAATCCTGCGGGGCCTGGTTGGCCACCGCGCCCATCAGCAGGCCACCGGCGCTGCCGCCGGACGCGGCGACGCGATCCTTCGCCGCCCAGCCCTGTGCGACCAGGCCGCGGGTGACGTCGATGAAGTCGTTGAAGGTGTTCTGCTTGTGCAGCAGCTTGCCGTTCTCGTACCAGTCGCGGCCCATTTCCTGGCCGCCGCGGATGTGGGCGATGGCATACACCACGCCGCGGTCGAGCAGGCTCACCGCGGTCTGGTTGAAGTACGGATCCATCGACATGCCATAGCTGCCATAGGCGTACTGGAACAGCGCGCCCTTGCCATCCTTCTGGTAGCCCCTGCGGTAGACCAGCGACACCGGCACCTTCACCCCATCGCGCGCGGTGATCCAGACGCGGTCGGTTTCGTACTTCGAGGCGTCATAGCCGATCACCGGCTGCACCTTCAGCTGGCGACGCTCACCGGTGGCGGTGTTCAGCTCGAACACGGTGGTCGGGGTTGTCATCGAGGTGTAGACGTAGCGCAGCCACGGCGTATCGGCCTCGGTGTTGTCGCCCAGGCCCATCGAGTACGCCGGCTCATCAGCCTTCACGTAGTCGCTGCGGCCATCCTTGAACAGCAGGCGGATGCGCTCCAGGCCCTCGGAACGTTCGGCGATGGCGGTGTAGCTGTCGAACAGCTCGAAGCCTTCGATGAACACCGCATCGTCATGCGCGATCCAGTCCTTCCACTGCGCACGCGAGGTGGCATCGGTCGGTGCGGTGACCAGCTTGAAGTTCTTCGCACCGTCGTTGGTGCGGATCACCCAGCGGCCGTCGTAGTGGTCGGCGTCGTACTCGACGTCACGCTGGCGCGGGGCCAGCACGGTGAAGGTGGTCGGATCGCTGGCCGGTGCGTAGCGCTCTTCCGAGGACACAGTGCTGTGCACGCCGATGGTGATGAAGCGATCGTCGCGGGTGCGGCCGATGCCCATGTAGAAGCTGTCGTCCTTCTCTTCGTAGACGACGGTGTCGGCGCTGGCTGGAGTGCCCAGCACGTGCTTCTTCACGCGCACGGTGAGCAGCGTTTCCGGATCGTTCTCGACATACAGCACGGTGCGGTTGTCGTCGGCCCAGACCAGGTCGCCGGAGCTGCCGGTGATCACATCGGGCAGCACCTTGCCGGTGGCCAGATCCTTGAAGCGGATCGTGTACTGGCGGCGGCCGACATCATCATCGGCCCAGGCCAGCAACTGGTTGTCCTGGCTGACCTCCATCGAGCCGACGCTGAAGTAGCCCTTGCCGGCAGCCATCGTATTGACGTCCAGCAGGATTTCCTCGGCGGCCTCCATGCTGCCCTTGCGGCGCGCGTGGATGGGGTAGTCCTGGCCGGTCTCGAAACGGCTGTAGTACCAGTAGCCGCGCTCGCGCGCCGGCACGCTGGAATCGTCCTGCTTGATGCGGCCGACAATCTCCTTGTACAGGGTGTCTTCCAGTGGCTTCAGCGGTGCCAGCAGCTGGTCGGCGTAGGCATTCTCGGCCTGCAGGTAGGCCAGCATGTCCTTGTCCGCGCGCTTGTCATCGCGCAGCCAGTAATAGTCATCGTTGCGGGTCGCGCCGAACGGCGCCTTGACCACGTGCGGATGCCTGGCGGCGTCCGGCGGAACGGGCGGAGTGGCGGCGGTAGCAGTCGTGGTCATCAGGCTGGCGAGCAACAGGCAGAGGGTGGACTTCATGAAGTAGGGTTCCTGGCGCATCAATGCAATGGTCTTCGGCGGGGTCAGATCCCTTTTCCCGAAAAGGGATCTGACCCCAATCGCAGCCAAGCGGCAACCCTGCGGATCGTCATGGGCCATGCCGACCGGCGTACCATGGATCCATGAGTACCCTGCCCCACACGCCGGGCTACAGCCGGCGCAGCCATGAAATCGCCCCGTTCCATGTGATGTCCCTGCTGGCCCGCGCGCAGGCGCTGGAACAGGCCGGCCACGATGTGATCCACCTGGAAATCGGCGAACCGGACTTCACTACCGCCGAACCGGTCGTGCGTGCCGGCCAGGCCGCACTGGCCGCCGGCCATACCCGCTACACCGCCGCACGTGGCCTGCCGGCCCTGCGCCAGGTGATCAGCGGTTTCTATCGCAGCCACTACGGTCTGGACATCGATCCTGAACGCATTCTGGTCACCCCGGGTGGGTCCGGTGCGCTGCTGCTGGCCAGCAGCCTGCTGGTCGACCCCGGCCGCCACTGGCTGCTGGCCGACCCCGGCTACCCCTGCAACCGCCACTTCCTGCGCCTCGTCGAAGGCGGCGCACAGCTGGTGCCGGTCGGCCCGGACACTGCGTACCAGCTCACGCCGTCGCTGGTGGAACAGCATTGGAATGCCGACAGCGTCGGCGCGCTGGTTGCCTCGCCGGCCAACCCGACCGGCACCGTGCTCTCCGCCGACGAACTGGCTGCACTGTCGCAGACCCTGCACGCGCGGGGCGGCCACCTGGTGGTGGACGAGATCTATCACGGCCTGACCTACGGCCTGGACGCGCCCAGCGTGCTGCAGGTGGACGACAACGCATTCGTACTGAACAGTTTTTCCAAGTACTTCGGCATGACCGGGTGGCGGCTGGGCTGGCTGGTGGCGCCGCCGTCCGCAGTACCGGATCTGGAGAAGCTGGCGCAGAACCTGTACATCAGCGCCTCGAGCATCGCCCAGCACGCCGCGCTCGCCTGCTTCAGCGAGGAATCCATGGCGATCTTCGAGCAGCGCCGCGACGCGTTCCGCCAGCGTCGCGACTTCCTGCTGCCGGCACTGCGTGAGCTGGGCTTCCGTATCGAAGTCGAGCCACAGGGCGCGTTCTACCTGTACGCCGACGTCAGTGCATTCACCGACGACGCGCAGGCATTCTGCGCGCATTTCCTGGAAACCGAGCACGTGGCGTTCACCCCGGGCCTGGATTTCGGCTTCCATCGTGCCAACCAGCACGTGCGCCTGGCCTATACCCAGGAGGTACCGCGATTGCAGGAGGCGGTGGCGCGGATTGCGCGCGGATTGAAGCGTTGGCAGGGATCACGTTGACGGTAGTGCCGGCCGCTGGCCGGCGACGGCATCATCCACGCATTGCAGGTTTGCCGGCCAGCGGCCGGCACCACCGGGCAAAGAAAAACGCCGCCCTGGGGCGGCGTTTTCCGTTCTGCTTACTTGCCGCCCAACCGCTCCCACAGGAAGCTGTACGCCAGCGCCGACATGTGCGCGGCCTGCGCGTTGTTGGCGGCGCCGCCGTGCCCTCCTTCAATGTTCTCGTAGTAGGTCACGTCCTTGCCGGCGTCGATCATCTTCGCCGCCATCTTGCGGGCATGCCCCGGGTGCACGCGGTCGTCGCGGGTCGAGGTCGTGAACAGCACCGGCGGGTAGTTCTTCTTCGCGTTGAACAGGTGGTACGGCGAGAAGGTCTTGATGAACTCCCAGTCACTGGTATCCGGGTTGCCATACTCGGCCATCCATGAGGCACCCGCCAACAGGTGGCTGTAGCGCTTCATGTCCAGCAACGGCACCTGCACCACCACCGCACCGAACAGCTCCGGGTACTGGGTCAGCATGTTGCCGGTCAGCAGGCCACCGTTGCTGCCGCCCTGCACGCCCAGGTGCTTGGCGCTGGTGATCTTGCGCTTGACCAGGTCCCGCGCCACCGCGGCCATGTCTTCGTAGGCCTTATGGCGGTTCTGCTTCAGCGCCGCCTGGTGCCAGCGCGGGCCGTACTCGCCGCCGCCACGGATGTTGGCCACCACGTACACGCCGCCCTTCTCCAGCCAGGCGCGGCCCATGCCACCGGAATAGCTCGGGGTCAGCGAGATCTCGAAGCCACCGTAGCCGTACAGCAACGTCGGATTGGAGCCATCGAGCTTCATCGCCCTGTCGTGCACCACGAAGTACGGCACGCGGGTGCCGTCCTTGCTGGTGGCGAAGTGCTGCTCGATCACCTTGCCCTTGGCGTCGAAGAAGGCCGGCATGGTCTTCAGCGTTTCCGGGGCCTGGCCGATCTCGGCCAGGGCCAGCGTGGTCGGGGTCAGGTAATCGGTGGCGGTCAGCCACACCGCGTCGCTGTCATTGCTGTCCACTGCAGCCACGCCCAGCGTGCCGAAGGCCGGGGCGCCGACGAAGCGGCTGGTCTGCCAGCCATTGGCGCCCGGGGTCAGCACCGACAGGCGGTTCTTGACGTCGTCCAGCACGTTCAGCACCAGGTGGCTTTTGGTCCAGGTGGCGCTGGCCAGCGAGGTGGTCGCGGTCGGGGTGAACAGCACCTCGAAGTCGCGCTTGCCGGCAAGGAAGTCGTCCAGCTGGATCGCCAGCAGCGAACCGGACGCATAGGTCTTGCCGCCCACGGTCCACGGGTCGCGCAGCTCCAGGGTCAGCCACTGCTTGTGCAGGCCCTTCTCGGCCGAATTCGGCGCGTCGATCTTGGTCAGCGTGCCGTCGTCGCCACGCAGGTAGAGTTCGTTGTTGTAGAACGCCAGCGTACGGCTGACCAGGTTGCGCTCGAAGCCCGGGGTGTCATCGTGCATCGCCGCGATGTACATGTCTTCCGGCTTGCCTTCGTACACCACGGTGGCCGAGGCCATCGGCGTGCCGCGCTTCCACAGCTTGGCCACGCGCGGATAGCCGGACGTGGTCATCGTGCCGGCACCGAAGTCGGTGTAGACGAACACGGTGTCGCGGTCGACCCAGTTGAGGCCCCCCTTCGACTCCGGACGGAAGAAGCCGTCCTTGATCCAGGTCTTGTTGGCCAGGTCGAACTCGCGGGTGACGTCGGCGTCGGCGCCGCCGCGCGACAGCGCGATCAGGCAACGGCTGTAATCCGGGCGCAGGCAATCGGCGCCGTGCCAGACCCAGTTCTCACCCTCGGCCTTGTTCAGCGCATCCAGGTCGAGCACGGTCTCCCACTGCGGCGACGCCTTGCGGTACTCGGCCAGGGTGGTGCGCCGCCACAGGCCGCGCTCGTGCTGCTGGTCCTTCCAGAAGTTGTAGTAGTAGTCGCCGATCTTCTGCACGCCCGGAATCTTGGCATCGGAATCGAGCACCTCGCGGATGCGGGTCTCCATCTGCTTGAAGGCCGGGGTCTGCGCCAGGCGCGCCTCGGACTTGGCATTCTGTTCCTTGACCCAGGACAGCGGCTTGTCGCCGGTAACGTCCTCCAGCCAGGCGTAGCGGTCGGTATCTTCAGCGGCCACGGCGGTCCCCACCGAGGCAGCGGTCATCATGCCGGCCAACAGGCAGGCGGAAGCGAGTCGTGACATTGCAGCTCCAGGCAGTCATAAGCCGTGGAACGCTAGCACGGAATGCCGCGGCCTCCCCCGTGTCGAAGGTCAGGCCGTGGCCGCCGGGCCGCGCCGGCGACGCGCCTGTCCACCGGTACGCCGCACCTTCGGCAGCCGCGACAGGCGCGGCAGCGGGAAGCGCAACAGCGCCCACCAGGCCGCGAGCGGCATGCCGATCAGCCACATCGGCAGCCAGCCCAACCACGCGCTGCTGCCACGTGCCGCTGGCCAGACCAGTACCAGCGCCAGTCCGGCCAGCGCCAGTTGCCGCACGCCACGCAGCAGACGCGGGTCGGCGCGTTCGATGATGCGTTCAGTTGCAGGGTGACGGACGGAACGTGTGTTCATGAGCCTTCTCCGGTAGACAATGCAACACAGCTTGGGCAAGCCCCTTCTCACAGATTGCGACACCATTGACGGATCGCGCACGCTCAGTCGACCATGCTCAGGCAAAGCCCTCCTGAGCCCGCTCCCGCATGACTTCGATCCGCCCGCTCTGCGCCGTGTTGCTGGCCCTGTCCCTGGCGGGCCCCGCCATGGCGGTCGGTGAGCCGCCATCACCCCGTGCCAGCGCCCCGCGCGCCGATCCGGATGCCCCGATCGACCTCAAGCGCTTCATGGGCACCTGGTACGTGATCGGCCGCGTGCCGAACTTCATCGAACGCGGGCACGTCGCCAGCGTCAACGAGTACGAGTTGCGCGACGAGCACAAGGTCGGCATCACCTACCGCTACCGCGACGGCTTCGGCGAACCCCTGCAGGAGATCCGCGCACGCGCCAGCGTCGACCCGGACAGCGGCAACCACGGCTGGCGCACCTGGTTCTACCGCGTGGTGCCGACCCACTCCCGGGTGCTGGACGTCGCCCCGGATTACTCGTGGGCGCTGATCGGTTATCCGGGCCGTGAGATGGCGTGGATCTTCTCGCGCACGCCGGACATGGACAAAGCCCTGTACAAGGAGCTGGCCGAGCGCCTGCGTGACGAGTACGGGGTGAACACCGACAAGCTCAAGCGCGTGCCGCAGCACCCGGAGCAGGTCGGCAAGCTGGGCTACGAAGTACCGAACGCGCGTTGACCGCACGTGGAATTGCCGGCCAGCGGCCGGCACTACCGTTTCCAGGCAATGGGGTAGAGCCGGCCGCTGGCCGGCTACCGGCAGGCGTAGCGGTTACTTGCGGCTGTAATGCGCGACCAGGCGGTCGCCGAGCATCTGCAGCAGCTGCACCAGGACCAGCAGCAGGACCACGGTGACCAGGGCCACGTCGGTGTGCGAACGCTGGTAGCCATCGCGGAACGCCAGGTCGCCGAGGCCGCCGGAACCGATCGCACCGCCCATCGCAGTGAAGCCGATCAGGGCCACGGTGGTGACGGTGGCACCGGCGATCAGGCCGGGGCGCGCTTCCGGCAGCAGCACGCGGGTCACCAGCTGCCAGGTGGTGGCGCCCATCGCCTGGGTCGCCTCGATGACGCCTCGATCCACTTCGCGCAGCGCGGTCTCGACCAGGCGCGCATAGAACGGCGCTGCGCCGATCACCAGCGGCACGATCGCGCCGCGCACGCCCAGCGAGGTTCCCATCAGGAACAACGTGACCGGAATCAGCACGATCATCAGGATGATGAAAGGCACCGAGCGCAGCAGGTTCACCACCAGTGCCAGCGCGCCATAGGCGAACGGCCTCCGCTTCATCTGTGGCGCGCCGAACAGGTACAGCAGCACGCCCAGCGGCAGGCCGATGGCCAGCGTCAGCGGCAGCGAACCGAGCAGCATCAGCAGCGTGTCGAGGGTGGCCTGGCCGATGTCGGCCCACTTGCCCGCATCCAGGTGACGGAAGAAGCCGCCAGCAGCAGCAATGATCATCGACGCAGCTCCTCGACGTGCACGCCGGCGGCCACGAAGGCAGCCTGCGCGGCGGACTGGTCGCCGCCCACCAGGGCGACCACCAGCTGGCCATACGGGGTGTCCTTGATCCGGTCGATACGGCCGGACAGGATGTTGTAGTCGACCCCGGTCTGCCGCGCGACGCTGCCGAGCAGGGGTTCGTAGGTGTCGCCACCGAGGAAGGTCAGGCGCACGATACGGCCGCCAACGGCATCGAAATCACGGTGCAGCGCGCCCTCGTCCACATGCTCCGACTCGCTGACGAACCGGCGCGTGGTCGGATGCTGCGGGTGCAGGAACACCCGGGTGACCGGACCGGTTTCGACCATCTGGCCGGCATCGAGCACCGCGACGCGGTCGCAGACACGGCGGATCACGTCCATCTCGTGGGTGATCAGCACGACGGTCAGGCCGAGCTCGCGATTGATCTTCGACAGCAGTGACAGCACCGAAGCAGTGGTCTGCGGGTCGAGCGCACTGGTGGCCTCGTCGCACAGCAGGATCTGCGGACGGGTCGCCAGCGCGCGGGCGATGCCGACGCGCTGCTTCTGGCCACCGGACAGCTGCGCCGGATACTTCTGCGCATGCGCTTCCAGGCCCACGGTCTGCAGCAGCTCGGCCACACGCGCGTCGATTTCCGCCTTCGGCGTGCCGGCCAGTTCCAGCGGAAAGGCGACATTGCCCGCCACCGTGCGCGACGACAGCAGATTGAAATGCTGGAAGATCATGCCGATGCGCCGGCGCAGCGCGCGCAGGCCGTCGGCGTCCAGCGCGGTGACATCCTCACCACCAATCAGCAGCCGGCCACCGCTGGGTTCTTCCAGGCGGTTGATCATGCGGATCAGGGTCGACTTGCCGGCGCCGGAATGGCCGATGATGCCGAAAACCTCACCGGCCTCGATGGTCAGGTCCAACGGTTGCAGCGCGCTGATCTCGCGGCCGGCAACGGCATAGGATTTGTGCAGGCGCTGGAACTCGATCACGGGCGTGGCTCACCGGCTGGGTGACGGAAGGGGGCGTGCAGCCTACCAGCGCAGGCGGTCGCGCGCCCGCGCCATGGGCCAGAATGTTATTCCTTTTGGTTCTAACGTACCTGCTCCGGCGCGGGTTCCGGGGTCGGATCCCCGCAGGGGCTCTGACCCCGCTTCCCGGCCAAACCGGTTCAGGGATGATCCAGCGGCTTCGGCGGCTCCTGCCTGTTCACCCGCTCGCGGTGCAGCAGGTAAAGCCCCGAAGCCACGATGATTGCCGCGCCCACCCAGGTATAGCCATCGGGCAGCTGGCCCCAGAAGGCCAGGTCCCAACCGATCACCCAGACCAGCCCGCTGTACTCCAACGGCGCGATCATCGAGGCCTCGCCCAGCTGGAAGGCCCTGGTCAGGGCGATCTGGCCCAGCGCCCCGGCCAGGCCCATGCCACCGATCAGCGGCGCATGTGCCAGCTGCAGTGGCACCCAGCCGGGAAGGGCCAGCAGCCCGGCACCGATGGCCATGATCACCAGGAACCAGACCACCATCGACTGCGAAGTATCTGTGCGGGTCAACAGGCTGACCGTGATCGCGGCTACGGCATAGGCAGTGGCCGCGGCCAGCACCATCAGCCCCGGCACCGAGATGAAGCCATCGACGCCCGGCCGCAGCACCACCAGCACACCGACCAGGCCAATCCCGATGGCGACCCAGCGCCGTGGCCCGACCCGCTCGCCCAGCAGCGGCACCGACAATGCGGCGATCAGCAGCGGGGCAACGAAATAGATCGTGTAGGCAGTGGACAGCGGCAGGTCGCGCAGGGCGAACACGAAGCAGCCGATCATCGCCATGCCCAGCGCACCACGCAGCAGGTGCAGCCCCCAGCGGCGCGGCACCAGCGAACGCGGCCCGGCGCTGGCCAGCACCCAGACCAGCACGAATGGCAACGAGGCCGCGCCGCGCAGGAAGGTCACTTCCAGGGTGGGGTAGCTGGCCGACAGCTGCTTCATGCCAGCATCCATCAGCGAGAAGCAGGCGACCGCAGCGACCATCCAGGCCACTGCGCGCGAGGGGGAGCGTTGCACGTTCATGGCCCATTATCGCCCGGTCGTCGCTTTCTGTAGAGCCGGACCCACGCTCGGCCGCTCTTCACAAAGCAGCCGAGCGTGGGCTCGGTTCTACAAAGGGCGGGCGTGGGGCCCTCGCGATAGAATGGCCGCCACTGAATCCTGCGGAGCATCGCCCATGCCTTCCTTCGACGTCGTGTCTGAAGTCGACACCCACGAACTGACCAACGCCATCGACCAGGCCAACCGCGAACTGGCCACCCGCTTCGATTTCAAGGGCGTGGATGCCAAGTTCGAACGCGATGGCGATGTGATCAACCAGTTCGCGCCGACCGAGTTCCAGCTCAAGCAGATGAACGACATCCTGCGTGCACGCCTGGCCGCGCGCGGCATCGATGTGCTCAGCCTCGAATTCGGCGACATCGAGACCAACCTGGCCCAGGCCCGGCAGAAGATCACCGTCAAGCAGGGCATCGAGCAGAAGATCGCCAAGAAGATCGCTGCTGCGCTGAAGGAGGCCAAGCTGAAGGTTGAAAGCCAGATCAATGGCGACAAGCTGCGCGTGCAGGGCAAGAAGCGTGATGACCTGCAGGACGCCATCGCCGTGCTCAAGGCCGGCAAGTTCGAGCTGCCGCTGCAGTTCAACAATTTCCGCGATTGATCTGGCCGCCGGGCATGGCCCGGCGCCGGCACCTGCGGTAAGACGGTGCGTTGCAAGCGACGCGCCTACAATGTCCGCCCCGCCAGCCGACGTGCCCGCCATGACCGACGCCCAACTACCCACCGAGGACCCGATCGCCGCCACCCGCCTGTGGCTGGAACGCATCGTCATCGGCCTGAACCTGTGCCCGTTCGCCAAGGCGGTCTACGTGAAGGACCAGGTCCGCATCGTGCTCAGCGATGCGACCACGACGGAAGCCCTGGTTGAGCAGCTGGCCGAGGAACTGGTCCTGCTGCGCGATACGCCGGCCGAGCAGATCGATACCACGCTGATCGTGCATCCGCAGGTGCTGACCGATTTCCTCGACTACAACGACTTCCTCGACAACGCCGACGCGGCGATCGAGGCGCTGGACCTGCAGGGCATCCTGCAGGTGGCCAGCTTCCACCCCGACTACCAGTTCGACGGCGTGGCCGCGGACGACGCCAGCAACTACACCAATCGCGCGCCCTTCCCCACCCTGCACCTGCTGCGCGAAGACAGCGTGGCGCGCGCGGTGGACGTCTATCCGGATCCGGACGTGATCGTCGAGCGCAACATCCAGACCCTGGACCGCATCGGCGTGGACGGCTGGCATCGCCGCCTGCGTGGCGAAGACCTGTCGTGAGCACGGTGCCGCCGATTGCCGCTTGGCCGGCCGCGCCGCTGTCGGGCAAGGTGGTGCTGGTCACCGGCGGCGCCAACGGCATCGGCCGTGGCATCGCGCAGGCCGTGCTCGGCGCCGGTGGCCGCGTGCTGATCGGCGACCTCGACGTGGAGGCCGGCGAGGCGTGCCTGGCGGAATGGCAGCGTGGTGAGGATGCCGTGTTCCAGCGCCTGGACATCACCGACGAAGCCAGCGTGCGCGCCCTCATCGCCGTGGCCCTGCAGCGTTTCGGCTGCATCGACGGCCTGGTCAACAACGCGGGGATTGCCAGCCCGCACGGCACTCTGCTGCAGGACATGGACTGGGACGAGTGGCAGCGCCGGCTGTCTTCGCTGCACGGCGCGTTCCTGTGCAGCAAGCATGCGTTGCCGGCGCTGACCGCCAGCGCCGCCGGTGCGATCATCAACATCGCCTCGACCCGCGCCTGGCAATCCGAAGCACACAGCGAAGCCTATGCCGCAGCCAAGGGCGGACTGGTCGCGTTCACCCATGCGCTGGCGATCAGCAGCGGCCCGGCGGTGCGGGTGAACAGCATCAGTCCCGGCTGGATCGGCACCTGCGAGTGGCAGGCACCCTCACGCCGACACGCACCGGAGTATTCGGCCACCGACCATGCGCAACACCCGGTCGGCCGCGTCGGCCAGCCGGAGGACATCGGTGCGTTGGCCGTGTACCTGCTGTCATCACTGTCCGGTTTCAGCACCGGCCAGGATTTCATCGTCGACGGCGGCATGACCCGGAAGATGATCTACGCCGAATGACCCACCACCGGTAGTGCCGGCCGCTGGCCGGCATTCCGGTAGATCCACGCCATGCGTGGATGGCGGTGAAGTGCCAACCAAGGTTGGCACCCACCACCATGGATTACGCCATGCCCGAGTGGCGCAGCAGCGCATCGATCTGCGGCGCACGGCCGCGGAAGGCCTTGAAGTTGTCCGCCGCCGGGCGGCTGCCACCGCGCGACAGGATCTCATCACGGAAGCGTGCGCCGGTTTCAGCCAGTGCCTGCGGCGCTTCCTCGAAGGCGGCATAGGCGTCGGCGCTGAGTACCTCGGCCCACTTGTAGCTGTAGTAACCCGCGGCGTAACCGCCCGCAAAGATGTGGCTGAACTGGTGCGGGAAGCGGTTCCAGGCCGGCGGGTGGTTCACCGCCACTTCCGCGCGCACGCGGTCGAGCAGCGCCAGCACGCTGTCCTGCGCTGGTTCGAACTGGCTGTGCAGCAGCATGTCGAACAGGCCGAACTCCAGCTGGCGGACGGTGGCCATGCCGCTGTGGAAGTTGCGCGCGGCCAGCATGCGCTCGTACAGCGCGCGCGGCAGCGGCTCGCCACTGTCCACATGCGCGGTCATCGCCTGCAGGTGGTCCCATTCCCAGCAGAAGTTCTCCATGAACTGGCTGGGCAGCTCCACCGCATCCCATTCCACGCCGTTGATGCCAGCCACGCCCAGTTCGCTGATGCGGGTCAGCAGCTGGTGCAGGCCGTGGCCCATCTCATGGAACAGCGTGGTCACTTCGTTGTGGCTGAAGGTGGCCGGCTTGCCGTTGGCACCGCGGCCGAAGTTGCACACCAGGTAGACCAGCGGCGTCTGCACGCTGCCGTCGGTGCGCACGCGACGGTTGCGGCAATCATCCATCCACGCCCCGCCGCGCTTGCCCTCGCGGGCGTACAGGTCCAGGTAGAACTGGCCAACCAGCGCGCCCTGCGCATCGACCAACCGGAAGAAGCGCACATCCTCGTGCCACACCGGCGCGCTGTCCTCCTGCACGCGCAGGCCGTACAGCTGCTCGATCACTGAGAACAGGCCACCCAGTACCTTCGGCTCGGTGAAATACTGCTTCACCTCCTGCTCGGAATAGCTGTAACGCGCCTGCTTCAGGCGGTCGGCGGCGAAGGCCAGGTCCCAGGCCTGCAGGCTGTCGATGCCGAGCTGTTCGCGCGCGAACTGCTCCAGCTCGGCGCGGTCCCTGGCAGCGAACGGCTTGGCACGCGCGGCCAGGTCACGCAGGAAACCGAGCACTTCGGCCGGGTCCTGCGCCATCTTGGTCGCCACCGAGTAATGGCCGTACGAATCGAAGCCGAGCAACGCAGCCAGTTCGGCGCGCAGGGCAAGGATGCGGTCGATGTTGCCGCTGTTGTCCAGTGCGTCATCGCCGAATTCGGACGCACGCTGGGCGCTGGCGCGGTACAGGATCTCGCGCAGGTCGCGGTCCTCGCCCCAGGTCTGCACCGGCAGGTAGCACGGCATCTGCAGGGTCAGTTTCCAGCCGGCCTTGCCGTCCTTCTGTGCTGCGGCATGCGCGGCGGCCTTCACGTCTTCCGGCAGGCCCTTCAGCCGCGCTTCGTCTTCGATGAACAGCGACCAGGCATCGGTAGCGTCGAGCACGTTCTGCGAGAACTTCGCCGACAGCGCCGACAGTTCTTCCTTGATCGCAGCAAAACGCTGCTGCGCCTCGGGCGCCAGCTCGGCGCCGCCCAGGCGGAAGTCGCGCAGGGTGTTGTCCAGCACCTTGCGCTGGGCTTCATCGAAATGCGCCGCCTCCGGGCTGGCGGCCAGCGCCTGGTACTGGCGGTAAAGCGCCAGGTTCTGCCCCAGCGCACTGGCGAAGCGGGTCACCCGCGGCAGGTTGCTGTTGTAGGCCTCGCGCAGCTCCGGGGTATTGACCACGCCCTGCAGGTGGCCGACCAGGCCCCAGGCGCGCCACAGGCGCTCGGTGGCATCGTCCAGCGGGGTCACGAAGGTCTGCCAGGTGACCGGCTGCACCTGCTCGGCTGCGCTGACGGCGGCTGCGGCCTCGGCCAGCAGCACATCCAGCGCCGGCGCCACGTGCTCGGGGCGGATCGCCTCGAAGCGCGGCAGGCCGGAAAAATCGAGCAGGGGGTTGGCAACGGTCACGGCAGGTCTCCAGGGTACGGGCCCGGCAGGCGGGCAGCCCGGTAGATATGGCGCTGCCAGGCATCGCTGACAAGGGGGCACGGCATTCACATCGGCCTTACGCATGCCCCCCAAGCTCTGGGTGCGGGGGAGTCCGCAGCGGCACGTACCGAACGAGGCCCAACATGGAAGGTCTGGCTGCAGTTGCATCCGCCTCACCGGCGCGGTCGCTGGCACTGTCTGCCAGCGCGGCCGAACTGGCCTGGATCGCCGCGCTGTGCGATGCCGGCGACGACGCCCCGCGCCACCTGCAGCAGTTGCAGGCGGTGCTGCAGCAGGGCGGCACGTTCAATGAAAGCCAGGAGTGGTACCCGTTCGAAGTGGTCGAGCGCGGCGCCAGCCAGCTGCAGCTGGGCCATGAGCGCGAGTTCGTGATCTGCGTGCTGCTGTGGTTGCAGGCATTGGCCCAGGGCCGCGCCAGCATCCTGGATCCCACCCTGCACCTGGATGACCGTGCGATGGACATCGAGGCGTTGCCTGATGCGCTTCGCGACGCGGTGCTAGACGCCTTCACCGCAGCGGGGTACTGAGACACCGTCGCGGACGCCAGCATGGCCCGGCGCGAGCTTCGTCCGTGCTACAGCGCTTCCAGGCTGCACCATGGCAGCTCGGGCAAGCCCTGCCCGGCCACCGCAGCGGCCAGCTGTGCATCGGCGCCATCGACATCGATGCCCTGGCGCGCGTACCACGCCGGGTCGTAATAGCTCTGCGCATAGCGCTCGCCGCTGTCGCACAGGATGCTGACGATGCTGCCCTGGTGGCCCGCCTCGCGCATCCATTGCGCGGCCTGCAGCACGCCGATGAAGTTGGTGCCGGTCGAGCCACCGACACGGCGGCCGAGCTGGCGGCTGACATGGCGCATCGCGGCCAGGCTCAGTGCGTCGGGTACCTTGACCATCGCATCGACGCTGGTCGGGATGAAGCTCGGTTCCACCCGTGGCCGGCCGATGCCTTCCACGCGCGAACCACCACTGCAGGTCAGGTCGCGCCAGTCCTGTTCACCGGCCACGGCGGCCCGGTAGCCGTCGAAGAACACCGACACTTCCGGGTCCGCGCACAGGATGCGGGTGTCGTGGCGGCGGTAGCTGACATAGCGGCCCAGGGTGGCGGCGGTACCGCCGGTGCCGGGGCTGCACACGATCCATTCCGGAACCGGGCTGGGCTCTTCGGCCATCTGCTTGAAGATGGACTCGGCGATGTTGTTGTTGGCACGCCAGTCGGTCGCGCGCTCAGCGTAGGTGAACTGGTCCATGAAGTGGCCACCGGTTTCACGGTCCAGCTTTTCCGAATCACAGTTGAGGTCGCAGGCGCGTTCGACAAGATGGCAGCGGCCGCCTTGGAACTCGATCGCGGCGATCTTTTCAGGCGAGGTGGTGGCCGGGATCACTGCAATGAACGGCAGGCCGAGCAGGCGCGCGAAATAGGCTTCGGACACCGCCGTCGAGCCGCTGGACGCCTCGATCACCGGTCGCCCTTCGCGCAGCCAGCCATTGGCCAGCGCATACAGGAACAGCGAGCGCGCCAGCCGGTGCTTGAGGCTGCCGGTGGGATGGCTCGACTCATCCTTCAGGTACACATCGATGCCCTCGAACCCGGGCAGCGCCAGCGGGATCAGGTGGGTATCGGCGGAGCGGTTGAAATCGGCTTCAATCTTGCGGATGGCGGCGGCCACCCATTCACGCTGCGACATGGCGGGCAATCGTTGTCAGGACGGAACGGTGCGATCCGGCCATTGTACGTCGCGGTACCGTCAGGTGCTGGCCGGTAGAATGCCCCCATCCGGCCGGCAACGGCCCTGTCTGAAGGACCTCCCCCATGACCATTCCCGCCCTGCGCGATGTCCCCGGCGTCGCCGCCCAGGCCCCGGCCGAAACCACCGGCTTCGTGTTCAACCACACCATGCTGCGGGTGAAGGACATCACCGCCTCGCTGGACTTCTACACCCGCGTGCTCGGCTACCAGCTGATCGACAAGCGCGACTTTCCCGAAGCCCAGTTCAGCCTGTACTTCCTGGCCTACGTCCCAGCTGGCGTGGCGGTTCCGGAAGATGACAGCCAGCGCCGCCTGTGGATGGCCGGCCTGCCGGGCGTGCTGGAACTGACCGACAACCACGGCACCGAGAGCCAGGACGGCGCGGTCTACCACGACGGCAACAGCGACCCGCGCGGCTTCGGCCACATCTGCGTGTCGGTGCCGGACATCGAGGCGGCCTGCCAGCGCTTCGAAGACCTCGGGGTAACCTTCCAGAAGCGCCTGACCGACGGCCGCATGAAGAACCTGGCCTTCATCAAGGACCCGGACGGCTACTGGGTCGAGATCATCGCCAACGTCTGACCCCGAAAAGGGGACGGAGGGGATTAAGCCGTTTCTGGCACTATTGTGCTGGAAGCGACTTAATCCCCTCCGTCCCCTTTTTCTGTGAGGTTCGTATGGAAACGATGGAACTGCACCGTGGCCGCCTGATCGACCACATCCAGCTGGTGGTGCGTGACCTGGCCGCCAGCCGCCGCTTCTACCAGGCAGTGTTCGATACGATCGGCATCCCACTGGGCGGCGAAGGGCCAGACTTCTTCTGGGCCGACGAGCTGTTCATTTCCAGCGCCAGCAGCCGTGCCGCCGCCGGCCAGTTGACCGGCCGCCACCATCTCGCCTTCCAGGCGCGCGACAGCGCAACTGTTGATGCCTTCCACACTGCCGCGATCGCCGCCGGCGGTACCGACAATGGCGCGCCAGGCGAACGCCCCTACCACCCGGGCTACTACGGCGCCTTCGTGCTCGACCCCGATGGCAACAACATCGAAGTGGTCTATCACGGGCCGGCGAACTACAGCGCCGATTCGGTGAAGGTCACTTTCTGATATCACCGGCGCGGTGAATGAAGAAGCCGGGCAATGCCCGGCTTCTCTGCTTCCAGCGCTGCGGCCCTCAGTGGGCGGCCATGTAGATGTCCTGCAGCACGGCCTTTTCCAGTTCCAGCTCGCCCAGCAGGTTCTTCACGATATCGCCCAGGCTGAGGATGCCGACCAGGCGGGTGCCTTCGGTGACCATCAGGTGACGGCGCCGCGAGTACGTCATCAACGACATGGCCTGTTTCAGCGTGGCTTCCGGCGCAATGCCCTCCAGACCGGTGGACGGCAGGCTGGAAATCACCCGGCGGCCGGCCTGCGGGCCGTCGTCGGCCAGGGTGCGCACGATGTCCTTCTCGGAAATGATGCCGACCGGGGCATCGTCCTTCATCACCACCAGCGCAGCGATCCTGTTCGCGCTCATCTTGTGGGCGGCGGCACCGATCGTGTCTTCGGCATCGATGGTTATGACAGCTTCTTTCTTGGATTGCAGGAGTTCGCGGACGTTCATTCTTGTTTCCTGGTGCAGGTCACTGAAGTCAAAAAAGTGTGCTCTTCCGATACGCCCCCTCCCCGGGAACAGACCTTTCAGCGCACGTCTGGCGCACCCGTCTGCCGCTTGGAATCACTCGGCAGACGATGTGCTGCAACGCGAACGAGGCGGGTTCAATCGCTCAACCCTAACCTCGGCCAGATCGATTCTACGACTGCGACCCTCGGTCACTACCGGCATCGATAGGACAGTTCGTCGTGGGAACCAACTGACGATCCAGAGAATGGCACCGCGGCTGAAACCGCCGCTGAATACAGGCGGCTTCGCGCATTAAAGAATGATTGCCTGCTGCCGACGACGGACAGAACGCCCGGCAGCTGTCCCACTTCGCACTGCGTCCGGCACAAACGAAAGGGGCCTCGCAGGCCCCTTTCGCATGCAGCATCTATGGATGTAGAACAAAGTCTCATCCTGAAACGAATGTAACTAATTGATTCGCGGTCACCGCCGAATGGGTGCAACTCCTAAAGTTCTATCGTGGCACAGCTGTCGGGGGCGAACCCACAGGGAAATAAAGTTCTATCTTCCCTAGATGGGGTCTGGCGCAGCACCGGATTTCAGAGGATCCTGTGCGTACACCCATCATTATTCCAACTCAGTAAACCACAACTTAGCCAACCCGCGCGTTGCAGCGAATACGCAGCGGAAGCATGATCGCACCTTGTGCGACGGCTCTGAAAGATGCTTCTCGAACGCAAGCATCTAAGAGGGTCCGCAATGACCATGCCAGACGAACGAACAAGGGCCCTGCTATGGGCTGGAGGTTTCCTGATTGAGTTGGCAAGGGATAAGAGATTGTCCGTTGACATTAGGCGTAGCGCGGTGGTCATCGCTCGCCACTTCCCAACCATAGAAGACGTCTCGACGATGGCCATATTCCGACACTCGTCCGGACTTGGCATCGGACTGGCACCACCAAGTGAATGCCCTGCATGGTCTGAAGACCTTCGTTACGGCCCGTTGAGGCGATCTACACGACTATCCTGGCCAGAGGAATAGTCCCGTGCGAGCCACTTTAGAAGTCGCGAACCTGCACACCCCAATACAGCGGAATTAGATCATGGACAGCTCAGACTCAGAATTTGAAAGCGCGCTTCGAAAAGCTGAAGGCATTGTCGCTGAAGCATTCATGGATGCTTTCCCGAAGCACTACATGATCAGCCAGCGCATCTTTAGCGTCCCGGAAGACACTGAGCCATTTCTGCGCAAACTCGGTCGCTTTCTCTTAGATTATGATCAGGAGCTTGGGGCAAGCCCAGCGGCAGCATTGGCAGATGGCCGCTCAGACCTGTTACTGAAGGTTCTGGCTAACCGCTCCAGCATTGACCCCGAGTCAATCCGAGTCATCTCGATGCCGATTCATGACTCGACTGAAGAAGCAGAAAGGAAACCTGAATCAATCTTTTTGGCGTACTGCGACTATTACGCAACGGGCGAAGGCGTCACTCTGATGGTCGGCGCTGGCAACACCAAGAACGCAGCACGCGAATCGTTTCTCAGCAATGCTCCCGAGTATTTCCATCGAGGGCTCATCGAAGATAAGCTCGATGACAGCCCTCCACCGGAGACGCGCCGCGCCGCGCGTTTGCTATCTGATGCTATGGCAGAGTTGATCGCCTCGTTGCCAAGAGGCGCGCCTCAGTTTTACGCGAAGATTCACTACAACTTGGCATAACCTTGCGTACATGAGGGTTGCTAATGTATCGATCAACACCGCTCCGCCCTACCTGTTCTACCGCGAGAAGGGAGGCTGGCTAGGCTGGGTCGAAGCCTGACACCGCGCGGGTGTCCCGCTACGGCCAAGAGCGGACATCCCTCACCGAATCCCGCACTGGCATCCCACCTTCGTTTGCTAGCCGATCACGCAAAGTGGCTTGCGAATCACGCCAGAGGAATCATTGGACGCGCGGCTCAGACGGGCGCTTGGAAGTGCGTGGAGCGCCTGATTCAGCACAGGATCCCATGCCACTTTCTCCACTGTGCCCGCCAGCACCGGCGTGGGCGGCGCGGCACCACCGAACGCCGCCGTCAGCACGGCATGGAAACCCTTGCCATAGACCATCCCTACACCGGTCACAGTGGCCATCAGCAGAAGCGGCAGCAACAAAGCGCCGCTACTGCGGTGCCAGGTCGCCCACCTTCGCGCCGGGGGCTGTGCGTGTACCTTCAAGTGCGATCGCCAGCGCCCAGGCTTGGGCCACCACAGGTACAAACCGCTCAAGAGCAGCCCCAGCGAGATCCAGCCGATAATGCCGAGTACCTGCTTGCCCGTGTCGTGGGCCAGCAGCGCCACATGCCATTCGTGCAGCCACATCAGCACGTCGTTGTCGGGGCCACGTCGCAGCAGCAAGGTGCCGTCGTCCGGCCCGAAGTAGGCGCGTTCGCCGTTGGCGAAATATGCCTGCCACACCGGGAGTTCGGCTTTAGGCAAGTCGATGGAGCGCACGCCCCGCGGCGCCCATTCCGCCACCAATCGCTCAAGCACGGCGGGGTCGGCATGGGGCCCGGGAGACGCCACCCGCCTGCCCCCTGTGCGGCGGCCCGTTCCGGCCTGGCGTGGTCTGGTTCGGCGAGGCGCTGCCGGAGGACGCGTGGGCGCGCGCATGCGCCGCGATCGACGGTTGCGATGTCCTGGTGGTGGTCGGCACGTCCGGCCTGGTGCATCCGGCCGCGTCGCTGCCGCTGCGCGCGCGGCAACGGCGTGCGCAGGTCATCGAGGTCAATCCTGTCGACAGTGCGGTGAGCGCGTACGCCAGCGAGCAGCTGCGCCTGCCGGCGAGCGCGGGCGTCGCGATGCTGCGGGAGCGCTTTATCTGAATGCCGCTCGCGAGCGGCGCCGGACGCAGCGCGATGTCCGTCGCATCGCGCATGCCGGCGACCAGACCTCTTCCGCCGTGACTGCGGCAAGCGGCCGTTGCCAGCCCCGGCCAGCCGCCCGACCCGCCGGCTTCGCCGCTCAGGCCCGTGCCAGCGCCTGCTCCAGATCCGCGATCAGGTCGTCGACATGTTCGATGCCGATGCACAGGCGCACCGTATCCTCGCTCACGCCGGCCTGCGCCAGTTCCGCCGGGGAAAGCTGGCGATGCGTGGTCGAGGCCGGATGCGGGGTATAGGAAGTTCAACCGCCCTTTTTGGCGAGTCTGGCGGGTAGGACGCGGCCACGCAAGCGCCGCTTTGGGCACAGATCGGGCACAGATCGGGGGTTCATGCGTGGGTTTTCGACATCGCGGGGCCACGCAGCGGCTCAGTGCGTAGCCATTTCTCACCGAATCCCGGCACAGGGCCGAGCGCAGCCCTGCGGGGTCGTGGCCGCATCGGATCGGACTCTGGCTTGGCTGCCGGCTGCGTGGCCGGCACCTCGTCACGCGGCCGGCGGCGGCGCGCGCGCTGCGGGCCGGTAGTGCGCTTGCTCCAGCGCGCCGTGCTTCTCGAAGTGGGCGAGGATGGCGCGGATGGTTTTGGGTTCCTCGATGCTGGCGACGATCCGTACCGCGCCGCCGCAGTGGGCGCAGGTGGTGATGTGCTATTCGTCCAGTAGCAGACCGGGCTGCAGGCGCTTGGGCAGTCGGCGTACCACCAACTGATGGGAACGGGTCAGCAACTGGCGCAGCTCTTGGTCGCCAAGCGGTAGCTGGCGGGCGCTCATGCTGACCCAGTGCGCTCGCGCCAGATAGGGCGCGGGGCGAATGCCGGGGCGGTCGACGTAGCCGAGAAAGAGGTCGTGATCGACCTTGAAGGCCAGATCCTCGCCCAGAAAATCGAGGATGGCGAACATCTTGTTGCCGGCTACCGAGAACACCCGGTTGCTGCCCCACTTGAGGTCTTCGCGGGCGCCCGGCAGGCTGAGGCAGAAGCTGGCGATCTGGTCGGGCGTCATGGGCATGTCCATCGCTGGTCGAAACGGCAGTCTATCGGTTGACCGACTCGCTGCGTAGCCGCTCGATCTGGTGCCGGGCATAACCGATGAAAGCGGCCAGTGCCTGGGGCCGCTGAGCCAGGTCATCCCTGGCCTGGCCCAGATAGACGTCTCGCGCAGTTTCCAGCAGCGGCCGGTGCTCAGGGGGCAAGCGCTCGAGCAGCCAGTCGGCCGCCACGTCCTTGGCAGCGATCTCGCCGCTGCTCAGCGTCAGCCAGATGCGTGCCAGGGCCAGGACCACGTTGCACTCATCGCCCAGCCAGTCGTCCGGTCCGTTCCATTGCGCCGCGGTGTCGTGCAGGGCGCGAATCATGTCCGCTTCAGGCACCGGCTCGAACAGTTCGGCAGCCGGCGGGCCTAGCAGGCTGATAGCGTGCTGGCGTGCCTTGCTGAGCAGTATGGCCAGGTCATGATCGGCCATGGCCGGCTCGAAGCGACCCGCCTGCAGCTCGTCGCGCAGCCATTCGCCGAACTGCAGTTCGCGCATCGGCCGATAACGCCAGGGCCGCACGGCGTCGTGCACCAGCAGCGTCACCTCCAGCGGGCGCAGGTGCGCGGTGGCCGGCCAGGCCGACAGCCTCAGCAGGTCGGTCATCAGGACCTTGCGCGTGCTATCGCTCAGGGGCGTGCGGACGGTGACCAGCAGATCGATGTCGCTTGCCGGCTTGAGGCCGCCGCTGACGGCGGAACCGAACAGATGCACCGCCAGCAGGTTGTCGCCAAGATGATGATGCAGGAGGGTGAGGGCATTGCTGATCTGCAGGTTCATGTTTTCGCCATTGCGCTTCAGGGGGTATAGGAAGTTCAACCGCCCTTTTTGGCGAGTCTGGCGGGTAGGACGCGGCCACGCAAGCGCCGCTTTGGGCACAGATCGGGCACAGATCGGGGGTTCATGCGTGGGTTTTCGACATCGCGGGGCCACGCAGCGGCTCAGTGCGTAGCCATTTCTCACCGAATCCCGGCACAGGGCCGAGCGCAGCCCTGCGGGGTCGTGGCCGCATCGGATCGGACTCTGGCTTGGCTGCCGGCTGCGTGGCCGGCACCTCGTCACGCGGCCGGCGGCGGCGCGCGCGCTGCGGGCCGGTAGTGCGCTTGCTCCAGCGCGCCGTGCTTCTCGAAGTGGGCGAGGATGGCGGCACGCATCCGGGCGCCCGCCTCTCGGCGACTCAATCGCCAGCGGGCGACGCGGGTGCGCGGATGCGATCGGGCACGGACTCGATGGTGTCGCGTACCGCGGCCTCCTGCGGCGCGGCGGCGTCCGGCGCACGCCAGCCACCGCCCAGCGCGGTGTAGAGCGCGATCTGTGCCAATGCGACGGCGCGCTCGGTGTCGAGCGCCTGCTGGCGTGCATCGAGCCATGCGCGCTCGGCATCGAGCAGGTCGGCGAGATTGGCCAGGCCCACCTCGTAGGTGCGTCGGGCCATCGCCCGGGTGCGTTCGGCGCGTGACAGCGCTTCCCCACGGGCGGCGCGCTGCGCCCCGCGCGCGGCGAGCTGGGCGGTCGCGGTCTCGACCTCCTGCAATGCGGTGGCCAGCGCCTGGCGCAGCTCGACGAAGCCGGCGTCGGCCTGCGCGTCGGCGAGATCGATCGCCGCGCGGCTGGCGCCGAAGTCCAGCCACGGAAACCCGAGCTGCGCGGCGAGCGAGCGCAGGTCCGAAGCACCGGACAGATCGCCGATCGCGACCCCGCTGCGCCCGAGCGCCGCGCTGACCCCCAGCTTGGGGAACAGGTCGCGGCGGCTGGCCAGCGCCGCCAGTTCGGCGGCCTCCAGCCCGGCGACCGCGGCGATGACGTCGGGTCGTCGGCGCAACAGATCCATCGGCTGTCCGCGCGGAATCCCGGCATCGGCCATCGGCACGCGCGTGCCGTCGCCCAGGCGCTGCAGCACCGTTCCGTGCGGCCGGTCGATCAGCGTATCCAGCGCGAACGCGGTTTCGGCGAGACCGGCGTCGATGTCGCCGCGCTGCGCTTCGAGCGCCGCGCGCTGCGCGCCGGCGGCTTCCACATCCAGTCGGGTGACCTCGCCCAGCCGGAAGCGCCCGTCGGCGACACGCTCGGCCTCACGCGCGATGCGCACGCCTTCGTCGAGCAGTGCACGCTGGGCGAGCAGCGCGCGCGCCTGCACGTAGCCCTGCGCGAGATTGGATGCGACGCCCAGGCGCACCGCCACCAGCTGTGCCTCGGCCGATTGCACCTGGCGCCCGGCCCCATCGCGGCGCAGCCGGTTCGCGCCGAACAGATCCACTTCCCACTCGGCCTGCAGCGCCAGCTGCCAGGTGTCGAAATTGACGTCGCCGCCGACATCGAATTCCTCGCCCAGCGGCGTGTCGGCCAGCGCATCGGTATTGATGATCTGGCGGCTGGCCTGACCGCCGAGATCGAGCCGCGGCAGCAGCGCCGCGCGGGATTGCCGCAGTTGCGCGCGTGCGATGCGCAGCTGGGCCAGCGCCGCCTGCTGGTCGAGACTGCGGACCAGCGCGGTCTCGACCAGTTCCGCCAGCAGCGGATCGTCGAACTGGCGCCACCAGTATGCGAGCGCCGCCGGATCGGCCGGCCGCGCAGCATCACCCGCGGGCGCGTAGTAGGCCGCCGGCAGCGGCGGCCGCTCGCGCACCGGCGGCGTGCTGCAGGCGGCGAGCGCGAGCGCGGCCGCGAGGACACCGAGCCTGGAGATCTTCATGCGCGTGCCTCCGCGGTTCTGCGGTCGTCGTCGCGCGGCACCTTGAAGACCAGCAGGTACAGGCACGGCACGACGACCAGGGTGAGCACGGTCGCGAACGCCAGACCGCCCATGATCGTCACGGCCAGCGATGCGAACAGATCGTCGAACAGCAGCGGCACCATGCCCAGCACCGTGGTGCCGGCCGCCATCGTCACCGGCACCAGGCGGCTCGTCGTCGCTTCGACGATCGCGGCGCGGCCATTGCCGCCTTCGGCCATCCGGCGGTCGATCTCCTCCACCAGCACGATCGCGTTCTTGAGCAGCAGGCCGGTCAGGCTGAGCAGACCGAGCAGCGCCACGAAGCCGAACGGCTGGCCGGAGATCGCCAGCCCGATGGTCACGCCGCAGATCGACATCGGCACCACCAGCCAGATCACCACCGGCTGGCGCACGCGGGAAAACAGCAGCACGGTCACCAGGATCATGCCCAGATACGGCAGCAGCAGCGTGCGCATCAGGGCCGTCTGCGCATCGCCGGAACTCTCGAATTCGCCGCCCCAGGTCAGGGTGTAGCCGGGCGGCAACGGCATGGCTTCGATCGCCTCGCGGATGTCGGCGTGGGCGTCGCTCGCCTCCACGCCGACCACCGGCTCGGCCTGCACGGCGATGGTGCGCACGCGATCGCGGCGCTGGATCGCGGCGTCCTCCTGCACCACGTCGACGCGATCGGCCACCTGGGCGATCGGGACGTAGGCCGTCGCGCCCGCGCTCCAGGCGAGGCGATCGAGCAACCCCTCCGGCGCAGGGCGCTCGTCGTCCGGCGCGCGCAGCAGCACCTGGCGCTGCGCATCGCCCTCGCGCAGCACCGCCAGCGGCACGCCTTCGGTGGCCATGGTCAGCGCCTGGGCGATGTCCTGTCGACCGAGTCCGGCCTCGGCCATGCGCTGCAGATCCAGCCGCGGCCGCAGCACGAGCTCGCGTTCGCCCCAGTCGTGGTGCACGTTCTCGAGCATCGGCGTGTCGCGGAAAATGGCCTCGGCACGCGCCGCGATCTCGCGCAGCGTCTCGCCCGAGGGACCGCTGAAGCGCGCCTCGACGCGCGCCTCGGACGCGCCGCCGAACATCAGCCGCGCCGCGTGCACGCGCAGCTCGGGGAAGCGCTCTGCGGCTTCGCGATTGAGGCGCGTGAGCATGTCCTCGAGCACGTCGGCGTCGTCGACCAGCAGGATGACCTGCGCGAACGCGCTGTCGGGCATCGCCGGCGCGTAGGTCAGCATGAAGCGCGACGCGCCCTGCCCCACGAACGCGACCCGGCTGAGCACCTCGGGGAACTCCTGGGCCAGATAGTCCTCGACCTCGCGCACCGCGGCGTCGGTGGCGCGGATGTCGCTGCCCTGGCGGGTGTTGATGTCGACGAAGGCCATCGGCGTGGACGCGGGCGGAAAGAACGACTGCGGCAGGAAGCCGAATCCGACGACGCAGCCGATGGTCAGCAGTGTCGCCAGGGTCACGGTCAGGCCGGCACGACCGAGTCGCGCATCGAGCACGCCGCGAAAGCGGTCGTAGAACCTGCCCCGGTAGGGGCTGTCGCCCGCATCGCCGTCGCCGTCGCGTCCGTCTTCGTCGTCGCGCTCGCGCGCGTCCTTCGACGCCAGCCACCAGTAGCCCAGCAGCGGCACCACGGTGATCGCCAGCACCCAGCTGAGCAGCAGCGAGATCAGGATCACCGAGAACAGCGAGAACAGGAATTCACCGGTGGTGTCCTGCGACAGGCCGATGCCGGCGAACGCGAGGATGCCGATGATGGTCGCGCCGAGCAGCGACCATTGCGTCAGCCGGACCGACTCGCGCGCCGCGCGCATCGCCGAGTGCCCCTGGCGCAGCCGCACCTGCATGCCGTCGCAGATCACCACAGCGTTGTCGACCAGCATGCCCATCGCGATCACCAGCGCCGCCAGCGACACGCGTTCGAGCTGCAGGCCCAGCAGATACATCGCCAGCAGCGTGCCGCCGACAGTCAGCAGCAGCACGCTGCCGATGATCACGCCGGCGCGCCAGCCCATCACCAGACACAGCACGCCGATCACGATGCCCAGTGACATCGCCACGTTGATCGCGAAGCTGGTCACCGCCGCGTCGACGACATCGGCCTGCTGGTAGATCGGATGCAGTTCGACGCCGAGCGGCAGGGTCGGCTCGAGCCGCGCCAGGGCCGCGTCGACGGCCTCGCCCACGTCGACGATGTTCACCGACGGCAGGCCGGCGACGCCGATGGTCAGCGCCTCGCGCCCGTCGTGGCGGATGATCTGGGCCGGCCGCTCGGCGAACTCGCGGCGGATCTGCGCGATGTCGCCGAGGGTCACCCGCGCATCGCCGCGCCCCACCGGCAACGTGCGCAGGGCCTGCAGCGTATCGAAGGCGCCGCCGGGCGCGACGCGCAGGTACAGGTCCTCGCTGCGCAGCCCACCGGCGTGCAGTTCGGTTTCCGCATCGGCCAGTGCGCCGGCGATCTCCTCGGGCGCGATGCGCAGCGCGGCGAGGCGC
Source organism: Stenotrophomonas maltophilia group sp. Smal12 (assembly GCF_037079935.1). Classification (NCBI taxonomy): domain Bacteria; kingdom Pseudomonadati; phylum Pseudomonadota; class Gammaproteobacteria; order Lysobacterales; family Lysobacteraceae; genus Stenotrophomonas; species Stenotrophomonas maltophilia group sp. Smal12. The sequence goes on from NZ_JBAWUK010000012.1 coordinate 53,402, forward strand.
GCCTGCGGAATCTCGACGACGAACCGTTCCTCGATCGCGCCGGCGATCTCGACCTTGCCCACGCCCTCCACCGGCAGCAGGCCGCGGCGCAGGGTCTTGGCGGCCTCGTGCAGCTCGGTGCGGGTGAGGCCGTCGCCGGTCATCGCGTAGTACAGGCCGAAGACATCGCCGAAATCGTCGTTGACCACCGGCGCCTGCGCACCGGGCGGCAGACTGGCCGCGGTGTCGTTGATCTTGCGCCGCAGCTCGTCCCAGATCTGCGGAATCTCCTCGCTGGAATAGCGCTCGAGGATCTCCACCCGCAGCTCGGAATAGCCGGGCCGCGACGTCGTGCGCACCTGCTTGAGCTGGGTGAGCTGCTGGACCGCGCTTTCGAGCACGTCGCTGACTTCGCGCTCCACCTGTTCGGCGCTGGCGCCGGGGTAGATCGTGGTCACGACCGCTTCCTTGATCGTGAACTCGGGGTCTTCCAGCCGCTCGAGATTGAAATAGGCGAACACGCCGCCGACCAGGCAGGCGAGGATCAGCAGCCAGACATTGACCGGGTGGCGGATGGCGTAACGCGCGATCTCCATGCCGGGTCAGCGCCGGATGCGCGGTTCGACGATCTGCCCGGCCTGCAGCAGGCGTGCACCGGCGACGACCACCTGCGCCGATGGCGCAAGTTCGCCTTCGATGCGCGCCTGCGTGCCCTCGATCGCGTGCACCCGCACCGGCACCGGCTGCGCGGCGCCGTCCTCGCCCACCGTCCACACCACCGCCTGCCCGTCGGCCGCGCTCAGCACCGCGCTCGCCGGCACACGGTGCTGGCCGGCCGCGAGCGTGGCGGGCGCCGGGTCTTCGATCGCCACCTGCACCGCCATGCCGGGCAGCACGTTGGCACCCGGCGGCGGCGTACCGCGCAACGCCAGCCGATAGCTGCGTGACTGCGCATCCGGCGCGGTCGCATGTTCACGGTAGGCCAGGACCATCGGCGGCAGTTCGGGCAACGCGAGCACGCGACCGCGGGCGACGAGTGCGGGACCGAACGCCAGGCGCGCGGCGTCGCGCTCGGGCACGTCGACGACGACCTCGATCAAGTCCGCATCCTGCATCCGCAGCACCGGTTCGCCGGCCGGCACCACCACGCCGGCCGCGGCGAGGCGGCGCACCACCACGCCCGCGTACGGCGCGCGCAGCCGGGTGAATCCCACCTGGCGCGCCGCGGCATCGCGGTTCGCGCGCGTACTCGCCAGCTGCGCCTCGGCCTGTTCCACCGCGGCCGGCGCGAGGATGCCTTCGTCGCGCAGGCCGCGGCGGCGGGCGACATCGGCCTCGGCGGTCCGCAGGGCGACCTCGGCCTCGCCCAGTTGCAGGCGGTAGTCGGTGTCGTCGAGTTCGGCCAGGACCTGGCCGCGTTCGACCCGTTCGCCGTCGCTCACCCGATACCGGGTGATGCGGCCATCAGCCTGGAACGCGAGTTCGGTGCCTTCGGCGGCCTCCACACGCCCGGGCAGGCGCAGCGTGCGGTCGGCGGACGCGCTTTCGACCAGCTGGACGATCACCGGGCGCGGCGGCGGCGGGGCGTCGGGCGCATCGCTGCAGGCCGCCAGCAGCACGCTCAGTAACAACAGGACACGGACTCGCAACGCCACACACCCCGGGCAGGCCGACGTGCGGCAGGACGCCTAGGGTCGCCGAAGTCCCGTCACGGATCTGTGAACAGGCCGTGTCCGCAGCGCGGGTGGCGCACTCAGGCGATGGGAGCGACGCCGCCGCGCCCGCGCCGCATGCGGTGCAGCGCCCACAGCAGCGCGGTGACCAGCAGGCAGGCGAAGAACCAGACGACGGCAGGCACCGCACGGGGCGGCGGCGTCTGCGCGCCGGCGCCGGCGCCCGCGAGCCGTCGGGTCCCGGCCTGCAGCGCGGCCGCCTGCATGCCGGGCGCATCGTCGACGCCACGCACCCACAGCACGTCGCCGCCGTCGACGCGGTGCCAGCCGGGCGCGCGCGGCCACAGGCCGGCGCAGCCGTCGGCGGCCGGATCGGGCACGGGGAGGATCGCGCGGCCATCGGGCGCCACCACGCGCGCGCCGGGCGCCAGGTCGCACAGCGCCACGCGCTCGCCGACCCGCGCCTCGCCGCGGAAGCCAGCCACGGCCGCGCCGGGCGGACGGGCCAGTGCGGCGGCCCAGGCACTCCACAACTCGCCGTGCAGATCGGCCCGGCCCGCCAGCGGCAGCTGCCAGCTGTCGGCCACGGTGACGACACCGATGCGGCCCCGGCCCAGTGCCTGCCAGCGCATCATGTCGGCCGCGCCCGGCCCGGCCGCCGGCAGCCCACCGGTCAGCGGCCGATAGCCCAGCGCGGGTGGCGCCTCCCCGGCCAGCTGCGGATCGAAGGGCGCATCGTCGCTGCCGGGGCCGGACCAGGCGCGCAGCCGTGCGGGATCGTCGGGGCCGGCGTCGGCGCGCCACTCGCGCACGCGCCCTGGGTATAGGAAGTTCAACCGCCCTTTTTGGCGAGTCTGGCGGGTAGGACGCGGCCACGCAAGCGCCGCTTTGGGCACAGATCGGGCACAGATCGGGGGTTCATGCGTGGGTTTTCGACATCGCGGGGCCACGCAGCGGCTCAGTGCGTAGCCATTTCTCACCGAATCCCGGCACAGGGCCGAGCGCAGCCCTGCGGGGTCGTGGCCGCATCGGATCGGACTCTGGCTTGGCTGCCGGCTGCGTGGCCGGCACCTCGTCACGCGGCCGGCGGCGGCGCGCGCGCTGCGGGCCGGTAGTGCGCTTGCTCCAGCGCGCCGTGCTTCTCGAAGTGGGCGAGGATGGCGCGGATGGTTTTGGGTTCCTCGATGCTGGCGACGATCCGTACCGCGCCGCCGCAGTGGGCGCAGGTGGTGATGTCGATGGAAAAGACCCGCTTGAGCCGTTGCGCCCAGCTCATCGCACGGCGCTTCTGCTCGGGGCTGCGCGGCTCGTCGTGGGCGCTGACGTCCACCGGCACTGCATCGCTCGCAGGCCGCTTGCCGCGCCCCGATGGCGTCAGCTGCGCACGCAGGTTTGCATTCGGGGCGAATACGCCGTGGAAGCGGGTGAGATGCGCGCGGGGTGGCGGCACCAGCGCCGCCAGCTTGGCGATGAAGTCCACCGCATCCCATTCGACATGCGTGGTGCCATTTCGCCATGGGGTCTTGAGTTCGTACCGCACCCTGCCCTGCGGTGAGATCGACAACCGCTTCTCGCTGATCGCCGGACGCGTGATGTAGCGGCACAGCTTTTCGAGCTTGTGGCTCTCGTGTGCTTCCGCGGCCACGCCGGCATGCAGCGAGAAGCCGCCGACCTTGCCGGCGTCGCCCTCCAGCGAGCCTGCGTCACCGGGCAATGTTTGCAGCGTGACGACCTTGCGGCCAGCGTCGCGACCGGTGGCGATGCGGTAGGTCATCGAACTCATCCGCAGCCCATCCATGCCGTCGTCGCTACCCGCGCTGTCGGACAGGAACACGGATTCGTCTTCGCCTTCGAGCCAGCCGCGGCGCGACAGGTGCCGGCACACGCGATGCGCGATGGTGTTGGCGAGCTGCGTCAGTTGCGCAGAGGTGGGGGCACGGGCGCGGCGCAGGCGCGGCTTGCGCCGCGGGGGCTCGACGTTCGCGTCGTACACGCCGTCGAGCCACAGCATGTGGAAGTGAACATTCAGGTTCAGCGCGCTGCCGAAGCGCTGGATCAGGGTCACCACGCCGCATTGCGCGCTGGCGTGGTCGACGCCGACTTGATCGGCTAACCAGCCGGCGATGACGCGCTGCACGATCACCAGCACCGGGCCGATGGCCTCCGGCTTGCTGGCGAACAGGAAGCGCAGCGGGTACGGAAAACTCAGCACCCATTGCCGCACCGGCCGCGGGCCAAACACCTCCTCCACCAGGTGCCGCGCGCTCTCGGCCATGCGCCGCGCCCCGCAGCTGGGGCAGAAGCCGCGCTTCTTGCAGGAGAAGGCCACCAGCCTCTCGGCCCGGCACTGCTCGCACACCACGCGCAGGAAGCCGTGCTCGAGCACGCCGCAGCGCAGGTAGGTCTCGAACTCCTCGCGCACATACTCGGGCAGCGGGCGGTCTTCGGCCTCAAGACGCGCGATGAAGTCCGGGTAGTGCGCCTGCACTAGCGCGTACAGCAGCGTGCGCTCGGGCAGGTGGCGCGCGTAACGCGCAGCGGCGTGGGCGGCCGGCAGTGGCGCGCACACCTCGGCCTGCCGCCGGGGTGCGGTCAGGCGCGGCACGCAGCGCTCCGTTGCAGGGACGGCTGCTCAGGGTTGCGCCCGCGAGCACGCGTTCATATCGGCGTTTTCTGATCTTCGCGTCAGACATTGCCGCGGGGCGGGTAGGAAGTCTCCCGCCTCGGACGCCAGAACGCACAAAGCCCGGCACGAGGCCGGGCTTTGTGGTCTTGCTTGATGGATCGCGGGGCTTAGAAATCCATGCCGCCCATGCCGCCCATGCCGCCGCCCGGCATCGCCGGCTCTTCCTTCTTCGGCAGCTCTGCCACCATCGCTTCGGTGGTGATCATCAGGCCGGCGATGGACGCCGCGTTCTGCAGCGCGGTGCGGGTGACCTTGGTCGGGTCCAGGATGCCGAACTCGATCATGTCGCCGAACTCGCCGTTGGCGGCGTTGTAGCCGAACGCGCCCTGGCCATCGGCGACGGTGCTGTACCTGCCGCGCATCCTCGTGAACCTGGCCGAGGCAGGCGAACACCCGGCCGTGCGCGAGCGACTGGTGTTGATGGGGCGCAGGCTCTCCCGCTTCGGGCACGTGCTGTTCGGCATCGCGCTGCTGATGGGGCTCACGCTGTGGCTGCACTTCGGTTTCGCCGGCGGCTGGCTGCACGCCAAGCTGTTGCTGGTCACGCTGGTGTTCGTCTTCAGCATCGTCATCGGGCGTTGGCTGAAGGCTGCCGAAGCCGGGCGTCCGCTGCCGTCGGCACGTGCATTGCGCTGGATCAACGAGATCCCGCTGGTGCTCCTGGTCGGCATCGTCTATCTGGTGGTCGGCAAGCCGTTCTGAGGCGGGCCCGAACCGATCAGAAGCGCGTCAGATGCTTCTTCTGCGTGACGCGGTGCACGTCGTGTACCGCGTAGCCGTGGTCGCGGTCGGGCAGGTCGAACCAGCCGGGGTGTGACAGCGTCTGCCGGGTATCGGCCAGCCCGCTCTGCCAATGGCTCTCCATGCTGATGCGGCCGAACGCATAGTCCTTGAACTGCTGTTCGTGCGGCTTGGCCTGGTAGATCAGGTGGACGATGTTGATGACGCGATCGTCCAGCCACGGCGCCAGTGCCTCGCGGGCACTTTCGGGCAGTCCGCCTTCGGGCAGGCGGGCGATGAGGTCGTTCAGCGCGGTCCGCAACTGCTGGGTGCGCGCGACCGTATCGGTGCCGTGGCGGGTGCGGCTGGAATACTGGATGTCCTTGCCGCGTTCGAGCACGTCCATCATCGTCTGCGGCCGCTGCCCGCGCGCGCTCCACAGGTCCACCTGGAAGGCCAGCGTGTCTTCGCGCGGCCATTCGTCGAGGATGTGTTCCAGCGGCGTGTTCGAGACCACGCCGCCGTCCCAGTAATGGCGGCCCTCGATCTCTACCGGCGCGAAGGCCGGCGGCAGCGAGCCTGAGGCGAGGATGTGCTTCGGCCCGATCCGGGTGTCGCGGCTGTCGAAATAGCGGAAGTTGCCGCTCTCCACGTCGGTGACGCCAACGGTCAGGCGCACCGTGCGGTCATCGTTGATGCGGTCGAAATCCACCAGCCGCTCGAGCGTTGCCAACAGCGGCGTGGTGTCGTAGAAACTGGTGGCCTGCGGCGTGCCGTCGCAGCGCATGAAGGGCGAGGCCGGCCACGGGGTGAAGAAGCCGCGCTGGCCCTGCCACAAGGCGGCCAGGGCGCTCATCGTCGCGGCCCAGGTTTCCAGAGCCGGGTTCATCGGCAGCATCGAAAGCCCGGCGCGCACGCCCATCGCCGGCCAGCTGGCGAGGCCCGCGGGTTCGCAGATCGTTTCCCAGAAATCACGCAGCCGTTCGATGCGATCCTGCGGCCGGTTGCCGGCGATGATCGCCGCGTTGATCGCGCCGATCGAGATGCCGGCGTACCAGTTGGGGCGGATGCCGGCCTCGTTGAGCGCCTGATAGACGCCGCACTGGTAGGCGCCGAGCGCGCCGCCGCCCTGGAGCACCAGGGCGATGGCGGGATATTGAGCGACCTTCTCGAGCAGTTGCGGGGACGTGTCCATGGCGAGGGATCATGCCACGGCGTGCGTGGCCGACCGCTTCACTGCATGAACCAGCCGTGGCTCACCACGATGCTCTGGCCGGTGAGCGCGTTGGTCTCGAAAGCGGCCAGGGTCAGCGCCACGTTGGCTACGTCGTCGAGCGTGGTGAATTCGCCATCGACGGTGTCCTTCAGCATGATCTTCTGGATCACTTCCTCTTCGCTGATGCCGAACTCCTTGGCCTGCTCCGGGATCTGCTTGTCCACCAGCGGGGTGCGCACGAAGCCCGGGCAGATCACGTTGGAGCGGATGCCGAGCTTGCCGCCTTCCTTGGCGATGGTGCGGGCGAGGCCGAGCAGGCCGTGCTTGGCGGTGACGTAGGGCGCCTTCAGCGGCGAGGCCAGATGCGAGTGCACCGAGCCCATCAGGATGATCGCGCCGGGCGCACCGCGCTTCTCCATGTCCTTCATGCACTCGCGGGTGGTCAGGAAGGCGCCGTCGAGGTGGATGGCGAGCATCTTCTTCCAGTCCTCGAACGAGAACTCGGTGATCTTGTTGATGATCTGGATGCCGGCATTGGAGACCAGCACGTCCACCCGGCCCCATTCGGCGGCGATCTGCGCGACGCCTTCGACCACCTGCGATTCGCTGGTGACGTCCATCGCCACGGCCATCGCCTGGCCGCCGGATTCGCGGATCGCGGCGGCGGTGGCTTCCGCGGCGTCCAGCTTCAGGTCGGCGATCGCGACGCGGCCACCGGCGGCGGCATAGGTTTCGGCGATGTGCTTGCCGATGCCGCTGGCGGCACCGGTGACCAGGCAGACCTTGCCATCAAGTTCGATTCGGGACATGGGGCTCTCCTCAGGCGGGTCGTCGATGATCGCCCAGCGCGTGGCCGGCCGCCATCGGCCGAAAGGGCATCAAGGCGTGGCGAAGCGGCCCGGCACCGGCATCGTCCCCGCCATCAAACGCGCTTACCTCTGGGCACCTTCGGGTGCCCAGATCATTTGCGGGCCGCGAAAAGCCGTCCGGACAGCCATATAGATCTCAAATGGAATTCAAATATCAGATGATATACATTACCGTGGGAGTGACCTTTCGCTAGGGAAACTCTGAACAACTCCCCCGAAGTGGGCGACAATAGCGCAACGCGATGAGGGTGACGATCGATACAGCTGACGTTCGGTGATGCCGAAGGCATGGGCAAGCGCAAGCGGACCCGCAAGGAGATCTTCCTGGCCGAGATGGATCAGGTGGTGCCGTGGAAGGCGCTGCTGAAGCTGATTGAGCCGCACTATCCGAAGATGGGTCGCCCTGGCCGGCAGCCGTATCCGCTGTCAACGATGCTGCGGGTTCACTTCCTTCAGCAGTGGTACGCGCTCAGCGACCCGGCCATGGAAGAGGCGCTTTACGACACAGCGGTGATGCGCCGGTTCGCCGAGCTGAGCGGTTTGGACGACATCCCCGACGAGACCACGATCCTCAACTTCCGGCGTCTGCTGGAGACGCATGACCTGGCGCCGAAGATCCTGGCGCGGGTGAACGCGCACCTGGCACGCAAGGGCCAGAGCCTGCGCGCGGGCACGATCGTGGACGCCACGATCATTGCCGCGCCAAGCTCGACGAAGAACAAGGATGGCAAGCGCGATCCGGAGATGCACCAGACGAAGAAGGGCAACCAGTGGCACTTCGGGATGAAGGCGCACATTGGCGTGGACGAGTATTCGGGGCTGGTGCACCACGTGGAGTGCACGGCCGCGAACGTCGGCGACGTGACCCAGGTGCACAAGCTGCTGCATGGCAAGGAGGATACGGTGTGCGGCGACAGTGGCTACACCGGCGCCGACAAGCGCGAAGAGCTGCAGCACGTTGCCGTCGGCTTCCTGATCGCGGAGAAGCCGTCGAAGCTGCGGGCGATGAAGAACAAGCGTGACCGCAAATACGCCGAGCGCTGGGAGCGCTACAAGGCCAGCGTGCGCGCGAAGGTTGAGCACCCGTTCCGGGTGGTGAAGCGCCAGTTCGGTTACGCCAAAGTGCGTTACCGCGGGCTGGCAAAGAACACTGCGCAGGTGCTGACACTGTTCGCGCTGTCGAACCTGTGGATGGCGCGGCGAGATTTATTGGCGGCTGCGGGATAGTTGCGCCTGGATGGCGGGGAAGCCCGCCAGAACAGGCCGGAAACGGCCGAAATCCGACCTGAAATCGATGAAAATCGCTGCCCGACACAATATTGATGCTCGTGTGGCGGCAAAAGCAGCATCAGGGCGTGTTATTCAGATGATCCCTAGATCGATGACCTTGAACTTCCCCGACTGGAGTCCGTACATGTATTACAGCAGTGGCAATTACGAAGCCTTCGCCCGCCCGCGCAAGCCAGACGGGGTCGACGGCAAATCCGCATGGTTCGTCGGCTCCGGCCTGGCCTCGCTGGCCGGCGCCGCCTTCCTGATCCGCGATGGCCAGATGCCGGGCGAGCGCATCACCATCCTGGAACGCATCGACGTGCCGGGCGGCGCACTGGATGGACTTGAGAAGCCGGACAAGGGCTTCGTGATCCGCGGCGGCCGCGAGATGGAGAACCATTTCGAATGCCTGTGGGATCTGTTCCGCAGCATTCCGTCGCTGGAAGTCGAGGGGGCCAGCGTGCTCGACGAGTTCTACTGGCTGAACAAGGACGACCCCAATTTCTCCCTGCAGCGCGCCACCATCGAACAGGGCAAGCCTGCGCCCGACATGGGCAAGTTCACGCTCAGCAAGGCCGCGCAGAAGGACATGCTCAAGGTCTTCATGGCCACGCGCGAGGAGATGGAGAACAAGCGCATCAACGAGGTGTTCGGTGAGGACTTCCTCGCCAGCAACTTCTGGATGTACTGGCGCACCATGTTCGCGTTCGAAGAGTGGCATTCGGCGCTGGAAATGAAGCTCTATCTGCACCGCTTCATCCACCACATCGGCGGTCTGGCGGATCTTTCCGCGTTGAAGTTCACCCGCTTCAACCAGTACGAATCGCTGGTGCTGCCATTGGTGAAGTGGTTGAAGGACCAGGGCGTGGTGTTCCAGTACTGCACCGAGGTGACAGATGTCGATTTCGACATCGATGCCACCAACGGACGCAAGCAGGCCACGCGCATCCACTGAAACCGCGACGGCCAGCCCGGTGGCATGGCACTCGGCCCCGATGACCTGTTGTTCATGACCATCGGCTCGCTGGTGGAAAACAGCAACGAGGGCGACCACAAGACCGCGGCGCTGCTGGACGAAGGCCCGGCACCGGCTTGGGATCTGTGGCGGCGCATCGCGGCCAAGGATCCGTCGTTCGGGCGGCCCGACGTGTTCGGCACGCACATTCCGGAGACCAAATGGGAATCCGCCACCATCACCACGCTGGACGCGCGCATCCCGAAGTACATCGAGAAGATCGCCAAGCGCGACCCGTTCAGCGGCAAGGTGGTGACCGGCGGGATTGTCACCGCCAAGGATTCCAGCTGGCTGCTGAGCTGGACGGTGAACCGCCAGCCGCACTTCAAGAAGCAGCCCAAGGACCAGGTCGTGATCTGGTTCTATGGCCTGTTCGCGGACGTGCCGGGGGATTACGTCAAGAAGCCGATGCAGGACTGCACCGGCGAGGAAATCACCCAGGAATGGCTGTATCACATGGGTGTGTCGGTTGAGGACATCGCGGAGCTTGCAGCCACGGGAGCCAACACCGTGCCGGTGATGATGCCGTACATCACCGCCTTCTTCATGCCGCGTCAAGCCGGTGATCGCCCTGACGTGGTGCCAGCGGGCGCTGTGAACTTCGCATTCATCGGCCAGTTCGCGGAGTCGAAGCAACGCGACTGTATCTTCACCACCGAGTACTCGGTGCGCACGCCGATGGAAGCGGTCTACACGCTGTTGGGCATTGAACGCGGCGTGCCGGAAGTGTTCAATTCCACCTACGACATCCGCACCCTGCTGGATGCACTGCACCAGCTGCGCGATGGCGAAGAATTGGCGTTGCCGGGCCCGTCGTTCCTGCGCGACCGCGTGTTGGCCAGGCTCGACCGCACCGAGATCGGTGCATTGCTCCACGACGCCGGCCTGCTGGCCGGGGAGGACGCATGAACATGACACAGGACACCACAAAGACCGTCGCCTCGCCCTCCGGCCTGCAGCGGGTGACCGTGCTGGGCACTGGCGTGCTCGGCGCGCAGATCGCCTTCCAGTGCGCCTTTCACGGCAAGAGCGTCACGGCGTACGACATTGACGCAGCAGCGCTGGAGCGTGCCCGCGACGCCCTGACGCGATTGGCTCAGACATATGCCGCCGACCTGCCGGGGACGACGCCCGAGGCGACCACCAGGGTCGCGGCGGCCATCGCACTGAGCAGCGACCTTGCGCAGGCCGTGCGCGACGCGGACCTGGTAATTGAAGCGGTGCCGGAGAAGCTGGAACTCAAGCGCTCAGTCTATGCCGAACTCGCCAGGCTGGCGCGCGAAGGCACCATCTTCGCCACCAACTCCTCCACGCTGCTGCCCAGTGCATTCGCGGATGCGACGGGCCGGCCGGAGAAGTTCCTGGCGTTGCATTTCGCCAATCACATCTGGCGCCAGAACACAGCGGAAGTGATGGGTACGCCGCAGACCGATCCTGAGGTGTTCGAGCAGGTGGCGCGCTTCGCTGCGGAAATCGGCATGGAACCGATCCGACTGCACAAGGAGCAGCCGGGTTACGTGCTGAATTCGCTGCTGGTGCCGTTGCTCAACGCGGCCGCCGCCTTGTTGTTGAAAGGTGTGGCGAGTCCGGAGGACATCGACAAGACCTGGCGAATCGGGACCGGCGCCAAGCTGGGGCCGTTCCAGATCTACGACATTGTCGGCCTGCGCACGGCGTACAACATCGCAAGCGCAAATCCCGCAACGCAGGGCTGGGCCGAATATCTCAAGGTGAACTACATCGACAAGGGTCGCCTGGGCGCCGGTGCGGGGGGTGGCTTCTACGATGATTGACGCCATGTCCGCCGCCCGTGCGTGCTCCGTCGGGAACGGTCACCGCACGCTGACGGCGTCCTGTGCAAGGCGGTGGCATACTGCCGCCCCGTCGCGCCGGAGCCGGCCGTGAGCCAAGCCCAACGCCACGCACGTCCGCTCAACCGCAGTGAATCGCAGGCCCGCACGCGCGCGGCGCTGCTGGATGCCGCCGAGGCGCTGATCGTGGAGCACTCGATCCCGGCGCTGTCGCTGCGCGCCGTCTGCACGCGTGCCGGCTATACGCAGGGGGCCTTCTACTCCAACTTCGCCGATCGCGAGGAGCTGCTGCTGGAGGTGATGGAGCGCAACCTCGAACAGAAGGCCGCCAGCCTGGAGCAGATGCTGGCGACCTGCGGCGACGCAGGTCTCGACGGCACCCTGGCGTGCATCCTGGATTGGCTGGACACCATCCACCATCGGGGCGAATGGGCGCGCATCGCCATGGAGCTGGGGTATAGGAAGTTCAACCGCCCTTTTTGGCGAGTCTGGCGGGTAGGAAGCGGCCGCGCAAGCGCCGCTTTGGGCACAGATCGGGCACAGATCGGGGGTTCATGCGTGGGTTTTCGACATCGCGGGGCCTCGCAGCGGCTCAGTGCGTAGCCATTCCTCACCGATTCCCGGCACAGGGCCGAGCGCAGCCCTGCGGGGTCGTGGCCGCATCGGATCGGACTCTGGCTTGGCTGCCGGCTGTGTGGCCGGCGCCTCATCACGCGGCCGGCGGCGGCGCGCGCGCTGCGGGCCGGTAGTGCGCTTGCTCCAGCGCGCCGTGCTTCTCGAAGTGGGCGAGGATGGCGCGGATGGCGGTGGGTTCCTCGATGCTGGCGACGATCCGTACCGCGCCGCCGCAGTGGGCGCAGGTGGTGATGTCGATGGAAAAGACCCGCTTGAGCCGTTGCGCCCAGCTCATCGCACGGCGCTTCTGCTCGGGGCTGCGCGGCTCGTCGTGGGCGCTTGCGTCAACCGGCGCCGCATCGCCCGCAGGCCGCTTGCCGCGCCCCGAGGGCGTCAGCTGCGCACGCAGGTTTGCATTCGGGGCGAATACGCCGTGGAAGCGGGTGAGATGCGCGCGAGGTGGCGGGACCAGTGCCGCCAGCTTGGCGATGAAGTCCACCGCATCCCATTCGACATGCGTGGTGCCATTGCGCCACGGCGTCTTGAGCTGGTAACGCACCCTGCCCTGTGGCGAGATCGATAGCCGCTGCTCGCTGATCGCCGGGCGCGTGATGTAGCGGCACAGCTTTTCGAGCTTGTGGCTTTCGTGTGCTTCCGCGGCCACGCCGGCATGCAGCGAGAAGCCGCCGACCTTGCCGGCGTCGCCGTCCAGAGAACCCGCATCACCGGGTAGCGTTTTCAGGGTGACGACCTTGCGGCCAGCGTCGCGACCGGTGGCGATGCGGTAGGTCATCGAACTCATCCGCAGCCCATCCATGCCGTCGTCGCTACCCGCGCTGTCGGACAGGAACACGGATTCGTCTTCGCCTTCGAGCCAGCCGCGGCGCGACAGGTGCCGGCACACGCGATGCGCGATGGTGTTGGCCAGTTCCGTCAGTTGCGCCGATGTGGGCGCACGGGTGCGGTGCAGGCGCGGCTTGCGCTGCGGACGCTCGGTGGTGTCCTCGTACACGCCGTCGAGCCACAGCATGTGGAAGTGGATGTTGAGATTCAGCGCGCTGCCGAAGCGCTGGATCAGGGTCACCACGCCGCATTGCGCCGTATCCCGCGGCACGCCGGCCTGATCGGCAAGCCAACCGGCGATCACACGATGCACGATGCCCAGCACCGGGCTGATGGCCTCCGGCTTGCTGGCGAACAGGAAGCGCAACGGGTAGGGGAGGAACAACGGGGTCAGGTTCACTTCCTGATCGCTCAGAATGCGGAGGCCCAGCAGAGATGCGGGCCTTTTCGATTCAAATCATGCGAATGTCCGCTTCGGGTCGGAAGCAGCCGCTCAACTGCTGGTTAAGCCTAATCGATCCATTAACCGATTGGCCCACATCTTTGCGCTGTGTCGAAATTTCTCCCTTGGGATCAGCACCCTGGGAACGCGCTCACAGGCACAGATATCTTCAAGCGTCTTCTCTAACTCCGTAGACCAGTGACCGCCGAGCTCGACCCAACCGTCGAGCATCTTGCCAACTGCATCCTCGATCACGTGGGGTGACGACCCACGCGGGAATCTCATGGACATCAACGACAGGGCTATAACACCGGTGCGCTCGATGTCGATGAGAACAATGATCTCTTGGTTGTGTGGGTCTATCGTCACCACCATGGCAGGACGGGGCCTAGCACCAATGGTCGAGGACGCATGACCTTGTTTGAGTTGCACAAGTGTCATCGCGAAGTGTACGTCGGGTAGTTGGTCGCGCATGTGGCGTACGGTTTCATCGAGCGCATCGAGATCACCCATTTCCACGTCTGGTGCCGCATGTAGCAAACGGAACTCCAGCGGAGGTAGCTTGGCGGTGCCCGCGCGCTCGCCCGAGCTGACCTCGACGATGCGGGTTCGCTTGTTCTTCGGGCGTTTTGCGGCCTTATTGCCGGGCTTCTTGCCATGATGTTTCACCTCCGCGGCCGCCTTGGCCACTATCACAGAGTTCTCGAAGGCAGATCTTCGGGCCGGGGCGTCCACGATCTGCGGGCCCCGGTAGCTGGTGCTGCCTTCTTCGCCATCATCGACGTCGAAGTCCTTCACGGTTGAAGCTTCTTCATCGCCTTCCGGTGCCGATGGACCCGGCGCAGGATCCCCGCCCCCTCCAGACAACAGAGCCGTAACCTTCGTGAAGGCCGGGTGGCTGTATTCCAGTTTGGCGAACGGCAGGCGTCTGCCGCCGACGAACTTGAGTTCCTGCACCAGCCACTGGTTGCCGTGACGCACCCCGCGAAATACCCAGTTCGAGCTCCGGATCGAGGGTGGGTCGAACAGGACGTGGCGCTGTCCTGCCGTCAGCCGCTGGACGCTGTCCCAGGAGCGCCGAGCATCTCGGTCCAGAACGATCCAGGCGAACTCCAGTGCCAATGCCTTTCCGATCACGCTCTTGGGCATCTCCCGCGTGAATTGCACCATAGCGATCTCCCGCTGCCCCGGATGCTGCGGCACGAACAACTGCTCCAGTCCGCTCGGCCGCATCAGGGCCAGGGCCAGTGTCCGGTTGTGCAGGAACAATGCCCGGACCAGCTCAATGACTGGGATCAGAACCTCGACGCCTTGCGTTCGATAACGAAACAGCCGCTGGGTTCCGGACTTTCCCTGCGGCAAAGGATAGAGCTCGAACGGGACCTCGGCCGAAGTGATGATGTCCGGGCGCCCCATATCCGGGATCACGATCTCCATGACTTCGCCGGGCAACTCGTCGACCTTCAGCACGCCGTGCTCGAACCGAATGCCCACGCTCATGATCGGCAACATGCCGATGGGTTGCTCGAGGCGGCTTAGCTCGCCTGTCTCAGTGTTCCTATAGACCGCCAGGACATTCCACTCGTTGCGCTCGTTCCGTACCAGGCCCGCCAACCAGAATAGTTCCATCGGCGCGCTTCCCAGCTTGGCGATCGAGCGGAAGACCATGCGCCTCATGCGGCGGCCTGCCCCCGATTGAAGTGGGTGGCCAGCAGACCCTCTACCATTGAGGTGTGCCGGTCGGTGAGACCTGCCTTACGGAGGATCCGCCACACCTGAAGCGGCTCATCGGCACGATCCATGTTCAGGATCGTCCACCACGCTCGTCGGCGCTGAAACGATTCCAGCGACTCAGCCACGTCACCCAACGCCTGCATCGATACCGGCAACTTGGTAGCCCGTTTGCAGATCCAGCCACGATTCCAGAACCGACGCTCGACGGCCGTTGTCGTGACGCGCACCAACGGGGTCTCGGCCCGGATCAGTTCCGCGGCCTCCCGAACCTTGGTGGCCACTTGCGTGTCGATCTCGACCCAGTTCCTCCGGGGACAGCGGGCTGATCGCCTCCTGCTGGGCTCTGGCGATCTCGCGACGGCTGTAGGAGTTTTCCTGGGCGATCCGGGTGATCTGTCCGACACTGCTTTCCAGCGGGTTCTGATGCCAAACTCGGCCGCCAGCTTGAGGACCGTCTTGGGATCGATCTCCAGCCTGCGGGCGATCTCCCGCAAGGAGCAGCCGGCAGCGACCATTTCGCCCAGCACGGATCCGAGCGATGGGCCGAACGCCTGAAACCGCGGCGCTCCAACCTTGCCCGTGTCCGGATGGAAGCTGCGCGTATAGGCATACCCACATGAGCAGGTGAACACGCCGACCCAATGCGCCCGATTGCGGTGAAATCGACAGTCGGACACCACCGCCTCACCCCGGTGGCTCGCCAGCGGATTGCAGCAGGGCCATGGGCCTTCACCAAACGGCCGTCCCGCAGAGTCTCTCGACGCCAGGAAGTCACGCACCATCAGGTGTTGGAGCGGGTGGCGCGCCTTACGGTGTTTGCGAACAAATGCCGCCAGCCAGTCCCCGGTGAACCGACTGCCCGTCATCACGCCGGGCAGCATGGGCAGGCCACCGCGATAGTGGTGCCGAAACGCTTGATCGAACTGGCGTTGGTCGACTCGGCCGTTCAGCGATGCCAGACCGGTCCGTTGCACCGCACTGCTGTAGAACGCCGTCAGCGCCTGCGGCGTCACAGGAGGACCGGGATCATCGAGCAACGCCGCACTAGCCACCGCCAACCGATGGAGCGTCTCGACAATCGGTGTCGCGACGTCCTGAATCACTGCCGGTGCGCGCCAAGGGCAGGTCTGCCGATCCGCTGGCACGAAGCGGTGACGGCTACATCCAGTCAGCCGTACCGTACCAACCTGTAGCAGCTTGGCGTGTTCCGGACAGACCAGCGCGCTGGGCAACTGATGGTCCCGGCGCCAATACAGTTCGCCGTAGCGCTCGCGCATTTGCGCGAGGCAGCTTCCGCAGAACCGCAGCTGCGTGACCCTCCCCGCGCGAAACGCCGCGATTCCGAGCCGCAGCAGCACGCTGCCATCTTCGCCAACCCGCATGGCGTGGCGAACCTGCTGCCTGACATCCTGACTCTGGTATGCCGTGTAGTACGGATACAGTGTCATCGTGTCGATGATCCGATCCGCGGCCAGGTGGCGACCGGGTGGAATGCGCGCCGCGAGGGCGTCGATGTGTTCGGGCAGATCCGGGTTCGCGATGACGAGCCTGCGCCCAAACAGCGATTCCATGGACTGGATGAACGACGGCGCACCCATGTGCCGGTGATATCGCGCGAGTACGCTGTACAGCAGCTCCTGCGGATACACCTGCGGGAAGTAGCCCAACATCGTCAAGCCGCGAAATCCAGCATCGGTGGACGCACTACGCCAGCAGCCAACAGCGCGTCGTAGGCCGCCGCACCCGCCTGCTTGCCGTTGGCGACGATCCGACGCAAATCTTCGTCGGGGAGCTCGTCAACAGGAACCTTCTTCGGCTTCGGTGGTTTTACGACAGGCGGACTTGCCTTCAACGTCGCCGTGATCGTCTGCATCAGCGTCAGCGGGTCGCCGGACGGATTGTTGGCAACTGCCTCCGCCACCAGTGCCTTGGCAACGTCTTCGGCCACACCCATCCCTTTCAACGAGGTGAGGAGCACCGCCTCCATGGATGCCGACGCCGGTGCTGCAGCCGTCGCAGCAGGCGGTGGCGCTTCAACGCTGTCCTGCGCACGGCCACCACCGATCGCCCTGCTGAGTACCAGTCCAACGTGCTCATTCAGTGAGCGCAGGTCATCGAACTTGGCGGCCTTGACCGTGTCGTTCTCGCGCAACGCCGTGATCATCGGCGCGACCATCGCGAGTTCCTCCTTGGCCACGACCCGAATCAACTCCGTCGTGATCTTTTCGGACTGGCCCTTGCGCATTTCACTGATCCCGACCAGTCGCATCTGCGCGAGCATGACCAGCTTGACCGCCAGATCCGCCACCCCTTGGCTTTCGTCATAGATAGCAGCGTTCAGCTCATCCGTCAGCGTTGTGCGCGGGTTGGTCCATTGATACCCCCAGAGTTGTTCGAGAAAGCTGTTCCAAGTAGCGCCCGGATCCATCCGGTCCCACAGCATGGAGCCCAAACCCGTGTTGCGGCGTGCCTGGCTGAAGCTTCCCTGCAGAATCGGCAGGGCACTCAACGTGCCGATCGGAATCACCGGTACGCCAATGGTGTTGACCAGCCGGACCAGGAACTTCATCAGCGCCGCAGCACCAACCTTGGCACCCCGCAGATGTTGGATCTCGTCGATGACTAACACGCCCAGCGCATGCAGGTTGGCCACCTGTGCCATGTACGCAACCATCTGCTCGACGGTCGTCTTGGTCGCGTATCGTTTGACGTAATCGGTGTGGATCAGCCGATCGACCGTATGGAAGAAATCGATACACAAATTGCGAAGAGATCCCAGCGCCGGCGCTTCCAGTCGCAACCAGACGACCTGTGTAAGGCTGAAGGGAGCATCGTGTTGGATCACCTGCGGGTACTGCGCCAGCACCTGGTTCATCGCCACTGTCTTGCCTACGCCGGGACATCCCAGCAGCGCGAAGCTGTTGGCTGTGTTCTGCACCGGCTGGGATACCGGGACCTCCAGCGATCCGGCTTCGATCCGCTCGATCCCGTTGTGCAGGTGATGCAGGTAGTCGTGAGTCAGTGGGTTGCGACCGAGGTAACCCTGTCGCAAAAGCATGCCGAACCGATCCGCCAACTCGACCTGACGGGCCAGCGGCAGGAAACACTTGGAGAGTCTGGCGATACAGTGCTTGCGCAGGTGCGCCGGAAATCCCGGCTCCGATTCCCGGAAGATAGGCGCACTTACCAACGATTTGTACAGATCTTTCTGGCCCATGATCGGAGGCAACTGGGCAATAAAAGGGTTGTCGTCATACTCAGGCAGTGAAAACGCCACGCAGTCACTGGTCATCGTCGTCCCTCAGGATTTCGTCGATAGTCGGCAGGCTGTAGTCGGTATCGTCCGTCGGTGCTGGCCTGCCTCGAATCGGCACCACGTTGGCGCTCGGCCCAGTCGGCCCGGACACGTCCTCGCCGAGCCTGAAAGTCTCCCTGGCACGATTGGCATCCTTTTCCTCTGCGCGGTTATCGCGGATGTTTGCGGTCCGGCTGGCCGCGCTGGCCTGGCTCGGCGGCCCACGTCGCGCCAAGGCCTTCTTGATGACCTGCTCGTTAGCGGCGTCGGTGTCCATCGACGCCAATACCGCATCTGTGCGTCCATCCGCCCGGCGATGCTTATCGCGCTGATCGACCTGGTCGATTTCCCATGCGGATAGATGCCGATCGGCGCGGCTACGGTCGGTCAACGTGCATTCCTCGAATGCCATCTTGACCCCCGCCGGGTGCAGGTAGATCGTGTCCATGTCGCGCGGGTCGTATGACACGACCACCTTCCAACGACCATCCTGGCGGGCCTTGTCGAACCAGCGATCCTCCATCGCGCGCTTGCAGGTGTAATAGCGGCCCCTGAATGCGATTCCGGTTTCGGTAACGGACGCCTGACCCTTCGGCATCAGGCTGAACTTCACCAGTTCCTGTGGAAAGGTCCTCAGTGCGCCAGAACGGTGGCGAATGCCCCACTCCCACAGATCGCAGGGAATGGATGGAACACCGTCGGCCCTGACGTCCCGGTCATAGTCGTAGCACTTGATCTCGTGCGAGTTGTTGTAGTGGAGGACGCAGTTGATGATGATCTCGGTGAAATCATCCAGGTTCAACACCGCGTCGAGGCGGTAGTCGGTTCCGCCCCGCTGCCGGTAGTCGACGTCGATGTAGCCCGGCGTGTACGCCTTGAACTTCGCCGGAAGCAAGCGAAAGCGACTTTCCACGACGCCTTTCCAATCGGCGCGGTAGGAACTCGTATTCTCGACTGTGACGTTGAAGCTGTTGATCAGGGTGTCGATTTTCTCACTTTCGATCTCGCCGCGGTCGCCCAGCAGGATGCCCGGCAGGTGGTGCGCCGGCCAATCTTCAGGCTGGATGGCGATGCCGAACTGGGCGCAGTAAGCCACCTTGTCCGTCGCGGTGTTGGCCAAGGCCATCATCGCCGACACCCAGGAAGGCCCCTCCAAGCCGATGTAGATCCCGGTGATCAGGCGGCTGAAGACATCGATCACAACGTAAACGACCGGACGACCGATGATCAGGCTCGGATCCAGCCGCGAGACCAGGTAGACATCCGAGATCGTGGCGTCGATCTGGTAGCGGCTCCCGGGCCCGATCACCTGCGCGTTCGAGGTTCCCAGCAGACCACGCATATCCTTGTCATAGCGCTTCGCTCCCATCCGCTTGCGCTTGATCTCCAGGCGAAGGTGATCCTTGTTGGACCAGTACTGAAATTGATCGAAAGACGGAATTCCTCCCTGCGCCTCGATTTGCTCCTGCCGGATATGCACGATCCTGCCAGTCTCCGGATCGGTGCCTTTCACCGAAAAGAACTCGGAGATCATCTTTTTGTAGGCGCCACGTAGCGTGTATTTCCCATGGACCTGACTGGCGTAGTAGCGGTCATAGGCTATAGAGAACACCCTTCGGATATCGGGGGTCACGTTGGTGCCCACTTGCTTGCCGAATTTCCGTGGTCGACCTCGTTTCTTCTCTCCTGCCTTTCGAGTCTTACCCCGGCCACCGGATCTTTCGTAATCCGGAAGCAGGGCGTTGGCCGTCATCCCACGTTGCCAGTAGCGTCGGAGGTACACATAGACCTGTGCCGTGGTGATTCGTTTGATGTCGGGGTCATCGCCCTTCCTGGCCTTCTCAACAGCGTCCGAGATCAAGGCGCCGCGCCGGTCTGCACTGAAGA
This sequence comes from Stenotrophomonas maltophilia group sp. Smal12, assembly GCF_037079935.1. NCBI lineage: Bacteria > Pseudomonadati > Pseudomonadota > Gammaproteobacteria > Lysobacterales > Lysobacteraceae > Stenotrophomonas > Stenotrophomonas maltophilia group sp. Smal12. The sequence continues at coordinate 73,459 of NZ_JBAWUK010000012.1, forward strand.
TGTACGGCACCTCAGCCACCAGCGGCTGTATTATTTTCCAGGCACGGTCGCGCCGGCTCCTATGCGTTTGTTTCAACTTGTCTTCCATGGCAACGACCATGAAAGGGTCCTCCACAAGCGCCACCTCTCTCGCACGGAGTCCAGCTACCAGCGGCTCGGCCGGAACCAGGTCCGGAAAGGCCCGATCCGCATCCAGCGGGTAAATGGCCAGCGTTGTTCCCTCGGCCGCCATCCACACGATTCTGACCCACTTGTTTGAACCAGGCTCTAGATCGAGAACATCTCCCACCTTCAGCATCATGCGCCCACCACCTGCAGCCGGGGCTGCTCCTGAGCGGAGACACGCAGCACATCAAACCGGTCTCGATCCGAAAACTCCCTGTCCAAGTCGATGACCACTCGCTTGTTGGCCGCCAGATGGCGCAGCACCTTCAGAGGCTCGCCGGCCGCGAACCGGCACGTGCCCTCCAAGTGCATGAAGAAGTCCCTGATCGAACCGCCACGGACTCGCTGGCACTGTACGAGGAACTGTTCGCACCGGTCCGTCCAATAGTCCGGATGCGGCGCAAATTCGTGTTGGAGCGAGCGCATTTCGTGCAGCCATGCCAGGTTGCGGATCCGTTGCTTCGGAAGCTCCCGGTCCGTCACCAGATACCAGGGAATCCGGTCGCGGCTCCAATAGCGACGTTCCAGTTCGAGCTTGTCGATCGTCCTCGGACCCGTCTTGTCGTCCTCAATCTCCTGGGCGGGCTTTATCGCGTAGGCGACGGATCTGGCCCGGCCATCGACTCGGATATCCACCAAGAAATCCGTCGTCATAACTACGTCAACTCGTGTACGTGGATCGCGCGGATGCTCAATGCCCATCTTCCCGGCCAGCATGCGCGTGACTTCCCGGTCCAGCGGAAACTGTTCGCGAATATCGAACACCGAATCCGACCACTCCAACATACGAAGGAACCCCGACTCCAGATTCGACAGGCAATGGTGTTCCCGCCCTGTCTTGAATCCGAAAGTTCTCGAGGCAAGCCCCAGCGATGGGACGTCGTGAATGGTCAACCACGGCTTGTATTCCTTGCCGTTCCCGGTGCCACGCCCTTCCTTCTGATAGCGGGTGATCTTGGCTTCGTCGAAGTCGTATCTGCGCTTCGCCATCCGTCACCTCACGAGGTGACGGATGGCTCCTTGGGCTGCGCCCATGACTGCCTCCATCTAACTGGAATCGAGATGTGATCCCGGGAGACTTGACACGTTTTTCGGAGTCAAGCAGACTCCTGACCAAGCGCCACGCTTGATTCACATGCTTTGCCCAAGAAAACCGCCCTGGTCGGCGGTTTTCTTATGCCCCGAGTTTTTCTATTGCCTGACAGGCACTAGCTCATTGAGCACCTCCCTCCTTGTCAGTGCAGGGCCGTGGCGAACCGGCGCCGACGCCCAGCGCGTCGATGTCGGCTACGCTGCCGATCACCCCGTCTTTCAATCCCAGACGCACAGCGATCTCATGGCACTGCCCGCGGACGCACCGCTTCCGCCCGGCAAGCACCTGGTAGACGAGTTGCTTCGAGTAGCCATGGGCGCGCGCCCATGCGCTGATCGATACACCCCGGCGGGCGAACTCCTGCCGTATCGCATCGGCCTTGGCCCCGGGTATGCTTGCATTCATGGCGGCACTCAAAAGTTCACATTTGTAAACATTGAGTTCCTTTTAGTGTATTCATCAGGCTTTGGCAAGCCGGGGAGACTGGAACTTGAGCTTTGGCAGGCGTCTCAGGGAAGCTAGGGATCGACTACGCCTCACCCAGGAACAGTTCGCGGAACTGGGCGGGGTCAAGCGCGTGTCCCAGCACCTCTACGAGCAGGACGCCCGGGTACCCGACCTCAATTACCTCCTACGCCTCAAGGAACACGGTGTCGATGTGGGCCACCTCGTCCTAGGCAATAGCGTCAGCCGTGCATCGGCAACGCCAAACTCCACAGATCTCTACGTAGCAGCGTTCCGTACCGTTGACGAGTTCGCCAGGGACGACGCCGGCAACCCTCTTCCCTACGCCGAGCGCGAGCGATTTTTCTCTTTCCTCTGCGCGACTCTCTCGCAAACCGGAAAGCCGGAGTCGAGCACTGAGCTGAAGGAACGGCTGGTGAGGTTTATGCGTCCATGAACAGACTCATGCCACGCGCGGCACTGCAAGCAATTCAACGGATCGGGCAAGCGCTGGATCCGTTCTTCGCCGGACGTTGGTACTGGTCAATGACGCGCTGGATTGCAGAACGGCAACTGCAGCATGCGCTGGATCAACATGGTGACCGGTCCATGCAGGTACGGCAGGCGACCGAGCGATATCGCAGAGCCGACTTTGCGGTTCGTTACTGGCGCTCGGCACCGGGGCCTGTGATGCGGATTGCGGAACAGGCCCTGGATGCGGGTGTTCCCATGCATGCCATCCGCCTTCTTGTTCTCAACACCGATCTGAGAATTCGGGATGGACAGGTTCATCTGCGCCGCCCCTTCATCGTGACTGTTCTGAACACCGTTCTCGCGACCATCGTCGGTGTGCACATGTTTCTGATGTGCCTGTTGGCTGTCACGGCGCCGGGCCCGACGTGGCTGAAGATCACGGTCATCTTGGCGGTCGCCTTCGTCTACTGCTTTCTTTACTACGGATGGTCGCTTTATACATCACGCCCCCAGCAAATCATCGCTGAGCATGGCCAGAAGCTCGATGCGATTTGCATCGCAAGTACAACGCGATCACGCGCAGAAGTCCGCAACATTGCACCGTATTGAAACCGTCTTTCTCCTCATCGAACAGGAACGCCGCACGACATGATGACAGGTACCCTCAAGTCCCAGATCGACCGCATCTGGGATGCGTTCTGGAGCCGACGTCCCCCCGGTTTTGAGTAGCACGGTGATTTGGAGTCCAATCCCCAACGAGACGGAGATTGGACGTGAAGAAGCGCTTTACCGAGGAACAGATCATTGGCTTCCTGCGTGAGGCCGACGCCGGCATGGCGATCAAGGAGTTGTGCCGGCGGCACGGCTTCAGCGAGGCGTCGTATTACCTGTGGCGCAGCAAGTTCGGCGGGATGAACGTGTCGGAGGCCAAGCGGCTCAAGGAGCTGGAGGCGGAGAACAGCCGGCTGAAGAAGCTGCTGGCCGAGCAGTTGTTCGAGAACGACGTCATCAAGGAAGCGCTCCGAAAAAAGTGGTGAGCGCACCGGCGCGCAGGACGCTGGTGCGGCACTTGATGGAGCGAGGCTTGAGCGAGCGACGGGCGCTGGCGGCGATTCGCATGAGTGCCAGCGCGTTGCGCTACGTCCCACGCCCGGATCGCAATGTCGAACTGCGTGCACGGATCCTGGCGCTGGCGCAGCGGCACAAGCGCTATGGCGTCGGGATGATCCATTTGAAGCTTCGGCAGGAGCAATGGCCGGTGAACTACAAGCGGGTGGAACGCCTGTATCAGGAAGCGAAGCTGCAGGTGCGGCGGCGCAAGCGGAAGAAGGTACCGATCGGCGATCGCCAACCCCTGTTGCGGCCGGATGCGGCCAATCAGGTCTGGTCGATGGATTTCGTGTTTGACCGCACGGCGGAAGGCCGGGTCATCAAGGCACTGACCATCGTCGACGATGCGACGCACGAGGCGGTCGCGATCGAGGTGGAGCGTGCGATCTCGGGTCTTGGCGTCACGCGGGTGCTGGACCGGCTGGCGCTATCCCGCGGCCTGCCGCGCATCATCCGAACCGACAACGTGCTAACTCTGGAGTCAACAACAAATTGGGAGCGAACGGATCCGCGGACGTCGCTGACGTCCGGTCAGGCAAGTCGCACCGCTATTTGCACCAAGTCCCGTGGGCTTCCACGTCTTCAGGGTCTCCTGGTCTGACCATAGTGAACACGAGGTCCGGAACGGCCTCGAACGTGCCTAAAACAGCATGGAGTCCCGTGGAAGGCCCGAGCATTATCTACAGGATCCTAAGAGGTCCCGACGGCCCTACGGAGAGGGGTCGATCCACGGGGTAAAGCATTTTCGAAGTAGCAGCGGTATTGGGTTTGTTGCTTGACCAGGCCATAGGCGACACGCGCCATCTTCGCGGCCACGGCAGTCAGTGCTTTTCTTTTGCGGTCGGCGTTGGATGGATCGTTCCGGATGTAGCGCTCGTACTTCTCCCGGAAGCTGTTCTCCCGCATCCGGATGGCCACTGTGGCGGCAAACCAGAAGGCGAAGCGAAGGCGCGCATTGCCGCGCTTGGACAGCCGCTCCTGGCCCTTGTATTGGCCTGATTGGCACTTGGCCAGATCGAGGCCGCAGTACTTCAGGAACTGGCGATGGTGGGCGAAGCGACGCAGGTCGCCAGCCTCGGCCAGAATGGTCAGTGCAAGCACAGGTCCAATACCCGGAATCGAACGCAGCGACTCATAGTCTGGGCGCCCCGAAAGGGTCTGGTGCGCCTGTTCCGCGAGCCGGTCGCGCTGCTGGACCAGCTCCTGGAAGCGCTGCAATTGCAGGCGGAAGCTCTGAACCTCGAGCGAGTCATCGGCGACAGGCAAGCCAATGCTTCGCAGGGCGATTTCATATAGTTCGCGTAGCCATGCCGCCTTGTTGACCTTGCGCCCCACCAGGTCCCACGCCTCCTTGCGGAACGTCTCGTAGTCACGCTGTTGGATTGATGCCGCAGTAGGAAAGCGGAGCATGAAGCGGGCGAACCAGTCCGCATGTGCGCTGTCGAAGTAGCGCTCGATTTCGGGAAAGTACAGCGGCAGATAGTGCGTCATCAAGCTGTGCTGCAGTCGCGTCCTTGCCAGGCTGATCTGATAGTGAGTCTTGGACAGCTCCTGCAATCCGTGGTGCCCGGCCAGCAAGGGATCAATGTAGCGCAGCGTCATGCCCTGCTTGAGCAGTGCGAGAATCACGCGGGCATCTTTCGGGTCGTTCTTGTCCCATGAGTTGAACATTGCTTCGCGGTAGCGGGCGCCAGCGACCGATGAGACAAGGCAAACGTCGAAGCCTTCCGTGAGAAGCCGGAAAGCCAGCGTTCGATGGCAGTCTCCAGTGGGTTCCATGGCGATCCTGGCAGGCTGGGGTAATCCACGCAGCAGAGCGACCAGACGATCGTGCTCTTCCATCGAGCTGGCCATCCGAAACTGCTGCTGCTTGCCGTCAGGCGTTTCAATCAGGACGGCATGGTGACGCTTGGCAATATCAATCGCGACCCACGTGGCCGCAGGCGTAGCATTGGGCTGGGCAGTCATCGTCGGCAAGCTCCTGTGGTGTGTGAGAACCCTCAGGATGACCTTGGAGACGGTGGCTGCCCACGTCTTGGGGATGCTTCCAGATGTACTATGGCAAGGAGTTCTGCGGCAAAGCGATGGTGGCGTGGGCACACGCACGCGGCGTGCAGTTGCGCCTGATCCAACCCGGCAAGCCGAATCAGAACGCGTACGTCGAGAGCTTCAATGGTCGGCTGCGGGACGAGTGCCTCAACGAGCACTGGTTCCCGACATTGCTGCATGCACGCACTGAGATCGAGACCTGGCGAAGGGAATACAACGAGGAGAGGCCCAAGAAGATCCTGGGCGGATTGACACCGGCTGCCTACGCCAAACAGTTGGCAGCCAAAGCCGCTACGATGAACCCCGGACTCTAAACAGCCCTGCTACTGAAAGCGGGGGGACGTCGGAGCGGCGGCATTTCCAACCCGATGGAGGTCATCGAACAGATGACCTACCTGCTGTTCATCAAACGACTGGATGAGGAGCAGACCCGCCGCGAGAAAAAGGCAGCCCGTACCAAGAGCGAGGTTGAGGATCCGATTTTCAACAAGCGCCAGCAGAAGCTGCGCTGGTCGAAGTTCAAGGAACTGGGTGATCCGGCCGAGCTCTATCGGGTCGTCTCCGAGGACGTGTTTCCCTTCATCAAGACCCTTGGCGGCCATGGCGGTGAATCCGCCTATGCGCGGCACATGAAGGATGCACGGTTCACCATCCCCACGCCGGCATTGCTGGCCAAGGTGGTGGACATGATCGACGACGTACCCATGGACGATCGCGACACCAAGGGCGATCTGTACGAATACATGCTCGGCAAAATCGCCAGTGCAGGGCAAAACGGGCAGTTCCGCACACCGCGCCACATCATCAAGCTGATGGTGGACATGATGGCGCCCACACCTGAAGACACCATTTGCGATCCGGCCTGCGGCACTGCGGGCTTTCTTGTGGCTGCCGCCGAGTACCTGCGTGATCACCACGGCGTGGCCATCTACAAGGACAGGAAGTCCGCCAAACGCTTCAACGCAGACACCTTCCACGGCTTCGACTTCGACAGCACCATGCTGCGCGTGGGTGCGATGAACATGCTGCTGCACGGCATCGAGCAGCCCAGCATCGAGAACCGCGACTCGCTCAGCGAGGGCCATGCCGGCGTGGCCGGGCAGTACAGTCTGATCCTCGCCAATCCGCCGTTTGCCGGCAGCCTGGACTACGAAAGCACCGCCAAGGACCTATTGCAGATCGTCAAGACCAAGAAGACCGAGCTGCTGTTCCTCGCCCTGTTCCTGCGCTTGCTGAAACCCGGCGGCCGGGCTGCGGTCATCGTGCCCGATGGCGTGCTGTTCGGCTCATCGAAGGCCCACAAGGAACTGCGCCGCATGCTGGTGGAAGACCAGCGGCTGGACGGGATCGTCTCCATGCCGTCCGGCGTGTTCCGCCCCTATGCCGGGGTGTCCACTGCCATTTTGTTGTTCACCAAGACCGACAGCGGCGGCACCGACAACGTCTGGTTCTACGACATGCAGGCCGACGGCTACAGTCTGGACGACAAGCGCAACCCGCTGGCTCCCGACAAGCACGATAGCAACAACCTGCCCGACATCCTCAATCGCTGGCACCATCGCAAGGCCGAAGCCAAGCGCGAGCGAACCGAGCAGAGTTTCCTCGTGCCCAAGGCCGAGATCGTCGGTAACGGCTACGATCTGTCCATCAACCGCTACAAGCAGGTGGTGCATGAGGCGGTGGAACACGACCCGCCGAAGAAGATCATTGCGGAGTTGAAGGCGCTGGAGGCGGAGATTGCTGCCGGTGTAGCCGAACTGGAAGGGATGTTGTCGTGAGAACAGTCCCACTCGGTGACGTTTGCCATGTCACAACGGGGCAGTCCGCACCCCAGGAAAGTACCGCTTTTGGATCGTCTGGCACCCCATTCGTTCGTGCTGGAAGTCTGGAGCGACTTTGTGCGGGTGGCAGTGAAGAATCATTGGAACTTGTGCCTTCGGATCAGGCCGTCAAGTTTCGTCTGAAGAAATTCCCAAAGGACACCATCGTTTTCGCAAAAAGCGGTATGTCCGCGAAGCTTGGTCGGGTCTATCGATTGCGCCGCGAATGCCACGTAGTCAGCCATCTTGCGGCCGTCCTGCCATCCGCGGATGTCGATCCTGCGTACCTGCTTCGCTGGTTTGAGTACAACCCTCCGTCTCGACTGATAGAGAACGACGCCTACCCATCCATCAAGACATCTGAGCTGGAGAAGATCCCAGTTCAACTCCCGGCGATTGCAGAACAACGCCGCATCGCGGCGATTCTGGACAAGACCGACGTGCTGCGCGGCAAGCGCCGCGCCGCCATCGCCAAGCTCGACCAACTGCTGCAATCCATATTCCTCGACATGTTCGGCGACCCTGTCTCGAATCCGAAAAGTTGGCCACGGGTTCCGTTCAGTGAAATCCTTGAACGCATCGAAAGCGGCAACAGCCCTGTTTGCTTGGATCGAGCCAAGAACGAGAATGAGTGGGGTGTTCTCAAACTCGGGGCGGTCACACGCTGTAGATTTGACCCTTCAGCAAACAAGGCATTGCCGAATGAAACATCGTTCGATGAAAGGCTGGAGGTTAAAGTAGGCGACTTACTATTCACACGAAAGAATACGTATGAGCTTGTCGCAGCATGCGCATACGTGCATAGAACTCCCGAACGCCTGCTTTTGCCTGATCTGATTTTCCGTCTCCGGCTCAAAGAGCCAGCACTCGCTCACCCAAGATATCTTCAGTCCTTGCTGACTTATCCGAGGAAGAGAAGTGAAGTACAAAGCCTCGCTGGTGGGTCTGCGGGTTCGATGCCCAACATTTCCAAAGCGAAACTCAACAATGCGTTGATTGAACTTCCGCCATTCTCTTTGCAAGAAAAATTCAGCAGGCTTGTCGAGCATATCGAACAACATAGGCATGCCTTGCAACGCCACGCCACCCAACTCGACACCCTCTTCGCCAGCCTGCAACACCGCGCCTTCGCCGGCACGCTCTGACCAATCCGGACACCGCTCCAGCCTATGAGCCCCTTCGACATCCAATCGCTGGCCGACATTCAACTGCTGCGCGAGTCGGTGGACCTGGAATGCAAGCTGGCGCGTGGCCGCGATGGGCAAGGTGCGCTGCCGGACGACTTCTGGCCCACCTATAGCGCCTTCGCCAATACCGGCGGCGGCGTGGTGGTGCTGGGTCTGCGCGAGCGCAACGACGGCTTCGAGGTGGAAGGCATCGCCAATGTGGCGAAGGTGCGCAAGGAACTGTTCGACGGGCTGAACAACCGGCAGAAGGTCAGCATCAACCTGCTGTCGGATGCCGATGTCACCGAGCTGGCATTGCCGGAAGGCACGCTGCTGGTCATCTGCATTCCGCGTGCCAATCGTAAGCAGCGGCCAGTGTTCCTGCGCGGCAACCCGATGGGCCATACCTACCTGCGGCTCAACGAGGGCGACCGCACGGTGGCCAACGAAGACGTCAAGCGCATGCTGGCCGAGCAGGTCGAGGACAGCCGCGACAGCCGCATCCTCCGTGGCTATGGCCTGTCCGACCTGTGCATGGAGACGTTTCGTGCCTATCGCCAGGTGTTCGCCAACCGCGAACCGGCACATCCGTGGAATGCGCTGGACGATCTGGACTTCCTGCGTCAGATCGGTGGCTGGCGACAGGACCGGGAAATCGGCGAGAGCGGCCTGACGCTGGCTGGCGTGCTGATGTTCGGCTGGATGTCCACCCTCCAGGAAACCCTGCCGAACTACATGCTCGATTATCAGGAGCGGCCGGAAGCCCGGATCGAGCGCCGCTGGGTGGACCGGATCACGCTGGACGGCAAATGGTCGGGCAACCTCTACGATTTCTATCGCAAGGTCTACCTGAAGCTCACCGCGGACCTGAAAGTCCCGTTCTCGCTGGAGAAGGGCGAGCGCCAGGACGAGACGCCCGTGCACGTGGCGCTGCGCGAGGCACTGGCCAACGTGCTGGTGCATGCGGATTATTCCGAGCGGGCGTCGGTGCTGGTGGTGAAGCGGCCGGACATGTTCGGTTTCCGCAATCCCGGGCTGATGCGGATTCCGCGCGATATCGCCATCCATGGCGGCGAACACGACTGCCGCAACCGGACCTTGCACAAGATGTTCCGGCTGGTTGGCGTGGGCGAGCAGGCGGGTTCCGGCATCCCCAAGATCTACGACGGCTGGGCGGGCCAGCACTGGCGGGCGCCGGCGCTGTACGAGCGCATGGAGCCGTACAACCAGACGCTGCTGGAACTGCGCATGGTCGATCTGCTGCCGGAAGACCTGCTGGCCGGGTTGCGGAAGACCTTTGGCGCCGGTTTCGACGCGCTTCAGCGCAACGAGCGCCTGACGCTGGCGGCTGCGGCCTCGGAGAAGACCGTGACCCATGCCCGGGTGATCGAGATGACGGGGCTGCACCCGGTGGACGCGACCCGCCTGCTCCAGTCCCTGGTCAAGGAAGGCTTTCTGGAAAGCCACAATCCGGGCCGCGGAGCCGTCTACTGCCTGCCCGGGGCGGCCCTTCCCCGGCCGGAGGAAGTGTTCGGCGAAGGTTCCGCCGTTGTGCCCAACCGCTCCGCACATTTGGGCTCCGGCTCCGGACATTTGCCGGGCCGCTCCGGACATTTGCCCGCCGGCTCCGGACATTTGCAGCCGGCGGAGCCCGGCCAAGCTATTGAAAATCAAAGAGATGAAGCCGGACGATTGATCAGCAGGCAGTTGGATGCCCCTGTCCTGGACGCCTTGGAGCAGCTCGCTCCGGCATTCCGCACCGCACTGGAGGGCATGGCCGCGTCGCCCCGGAGCCGCAAGAAGATCCCGAAGGCAGCGATGGAAGACGTGATCGTCGCCCTGTGCGCAGGCCACTACATCACCGGCACCTGCATCGCGACATTGGTCGATCGCGATCCCGATGCACTCAGAAAGCATTACCTGAGGCCACTGGTGCAGGCGGGCCGCCTACGCTTCGCGTTCCCGACCGCACCCACGCACGCCATGCAGGCTTATCGCGCCACCCAGCCCTGAGCTCAGGACGATCATGAGCAATTTCCAGTTCCTGCAAGCCGAGTTCAAGCCGCTGTTCGAGCCGGCGCGTGGCGCGGAGCAACTGGTGCATTCCGATCCCCGCGCCTGCTGCATGCGCACCCGCCATGCGCTGGAACAGGCGGTGCACTGGCTGTACCAGAACGATCGCGACCTACGCATGCCCTACGAGAACGGGCTGAACGTGCTGCTGACGCAGGTGCCCTTCGCGAAGCTGGTACCACCCTACGTGCACGACAAGATGCGGCTGATCCAGAAGGTCGGCAACCAGGCCGTGCACGGCAACCAGCGCATCGGCAGCGGCGATGCCATGCGCCTGGTGCGCGAGCTGTTCCACGTGCTGTTCTGGTTGGCACGCACCTATACCCGCGCCAGCGACCCCAAGAGCATCGTTGCCGAGTGGGATGAAAAGCAGGTGCCGACGTTGGTGCGGGCCGACGAGGCGGTGGCCTTCACTCGCGACGAGCTGAAGAAGCAGGAGGCGAAGTTCCAGCAGCAGATCGGCGAACTGCATGCATCGCTGGAAGAACGGGAGACCCGCGTCGCGGAGCAGGCGGCCACGCTGGCCGAACGCGAGGCACTCCTGGCGCAACTGGACGCGGAACTGGCCGCGCGCCGCGCGGAGCTGGCCGAAGCCAAGGCGGCCAACATCGCCGTGCCGGACGGCCACGACTACAACGAGGCCGATACCCGCAAGCACTTCATCGACGTATTGCTGCGCGAAGCCGGCTGGGAGATCGGCCGGAACGCCGCCATCGAAGTGCCCTTAGTCGGCATGCCAAACACGCCGGGCGAAGGTTTCGCCGACTACGTGCTCTATGGCGCCGACGGCAAGCCACTGGCTGTAGTGGAAGCCAAGCGCAGCTTCAGCGACCCGGATGTGGGCCGGCAGCAGGCGAAGCTGTACGCCGATTGCCTGGAACAGATGACCGGGCAGCGGCCGCTGGTCTTCTACACCAACGGCCATAGCACCTGGCTATGGGACGACCGGCGTGCGCCGCCACGCGAGGTGCAAGGCTTCTACACCGCCGAAGAACTTGCGCTGGCCGTCACCCGGCGTGAACTGCAGCAGGACCCGCGCCACCTGAAGGTGAACACGGATATTGCCGGGCGCGCCTACCAGTTGCGCGCAATCAAGGCGATGGCGGAGTCGCTGGCGCAGGGCCGTCGCGCCGGCCTGCTGACCATGGCCACCGGCACCGGCAAGACCCGCATGTCGATCGCGCTGGTGGACCTTCTGATGCGGGCCGACTGGGCCAAGCGCGTGCTGTTCCTGGCCGACCGCGTGGCGCTGGTGAAACAGGCCGCCAATGCCTTCAAGACACATCTGCCCGATTCCAGCCCGGTCAACCTGGTGACGGAGAAGGACGGACAGGGCCGCGTGTACCTGTCCACCTATCCGACGATGATGAACCTGATCGACGAGATCGCCGATGGCCGCCGCCGTTACGGCGTGGGCCACTTCGACCTGATCATCATCGATGAAGCGCACCGCAGCGTGTACCAGAAGTACGGCGCGATCTTCCGCTACTTCGACAGCTACCTGGTGGGCCTCACCGCCACCCCACGCGACGAGGTGGATCGCGACACCTACCACCTGTTCGGGCTGGAAACCGGCGTGCCGACCGATGCCTACGGGCTGGACGAGGCCGTGGCCGACGGCTTCCTGGTGCCGCCGCGTGCGCAGTCAGTGCCCTTGAAGTTCGTGCGCGACGGCATTCGCTACGACCAGTTGAGCGAGGAAGAAAAGGAGCATTGGGAATCACTGGACTGGGGCGACCGTGAAGACGATCACCCACCCGACGAGGTGCATGCCTCGGAGATCAACAAGAAGCTGTTCAACGAAGACACCGTGGACAAAATGCTGCAGCACCTAATGCAGCACGGCCTCAAGGTGGATGGCGGCGACACGCTGGGCAAGACCATCATCTTTGCCGTGAACCAGCAGCATGCTGAATTCATTTCACGACGATTCGACCATCACTATCCGCAATACAAGGGTGAGTTCGCACGCGTCATCACCCATTCGGTGAGATATGCGCAGAGCCTGATTGACAGCTTCAGCATCCCCACGAAGATGCCGCAGATCGCGATCTCGGTGGACATGCTGGACACGGGAATCGACGTGCCCGAAGTGCTGAACCTAGTGTTCTTCAAGGCCGTTCGGTCGAAGGTGAAATTCCTGCAGATGATCGGGCGCGGCACGCGCCTGTGCCCGGGCCTGTTCGGTCCAGGGCAAGACAAGAAAGAGTTCTTCATCTTCGATTTCTGCGGCAACTTCGAGTACTTCAACGAACACCCGAAGGGTGCTGCCGGTGGATTGAGCGAGCCACTGGGACGGCGATTGTTCCGGGCCAGACTCGACCTGCTCTCGCTGCTGGGTGAGCAAGGTGATCGGCAAGCCGAGGCGCAGGCAGGTTACGACGGCAGCGACGTTCGCACCTGGCTGCTAGACACGTTGCACAGCGAAGTGGCCACGATGAACCCGGTGAACTTCATCGTGCGCACGGAACACGCGCACGTGACCCGGTTCTCCGCGCGCGAGGCATGGGACACACTGAGCGGCGCCGATCTGGTCGACCTGCGCGATCGCGTAGCCGGTCTTCCGAGCGAACAGACCCATGAGCACGTCACCGCCAGACTGTTCGATCTGGTGTGCGTGAACCTGCAATTGGCGATCGTCCGCTCCACGTCGGACTTCATGCGCAACCGCGATCGCATCATCGAACTGGCCTCGGATCTGGAAACCATGCAGGCGATCCCGGCCGTGCAGGCCGAGTTGCCCTTGATCCAGGAACTCCAGACCGGAGAATTTTGGAAGGACATCACCGTTGCCATGGTGGAGCGCGTGCGGCGTAGGCTGCGCGGCCTGATCCAGTTCATCGAGCGCAGGTCATCAAAGCCCGTCTACACCGTGCTGGATGACGAGATCGGCGAAGCAACGCCCATCGCTCTTGCTGACTTCAGCACAGGCATCAACCTGGCCCAGTATCGACGCAAGGTGGAGGCATGGATCCGAGCCAACGAACACCATGTGGCCATAGCCAAGCTGCGTCACAACAGGCCACTGACGCCAACCGACCTGGCCGAGCTGGAACGCTTCGTGTACGAGGCGCCCGAGGTGGAGAGCCGGGAACGATTCGAGCAGTCATTCGGCAACGAGCAGCCATTGCCACTGTTCATTCGCTCCCTGGTCGGGCTGGACCGAGGTGCGGCGAAGGAAGCCTTTGCCCGATTCCTGGACGACAGCCGCTACAGCAGCCAGCAGATCCGTTTCGTGGAGATGATCATCGACCGGCTGGTCAGCAATGGCGTCATCGAGCCGGGTCAGCTCTACGAGCCGCCCTTCACCGGCATCCATTACGAAGGGCTGGATGGCGCCTTCGGAGATGCAGATGCCGACGCGATCATCGGCACGCTCGCGCAGATCAGTCGGTTCGCCGCCTAAACAGCAATGCCTCCACCTGCGAAGCAACCCATATCGCCTTGTCCAACAGGCCCAGCCGGCTGAAAAAGCTCAATTCTCAGGATGGAACTTTATTGCCCAAGATAGAACTTTATTTCTTGGGATAAAACTTTATTGCCTGAGATAGAGCTTTGTTACTTTTCTACAGCATCCCACAACTCCGGGAATGCCTTACTCCACCGTCACGCTCTTGGCCAGGTTGCGCGGCTTGTCCACGTCGGTGCCGCGTGCCAGCGCGGTGTGGTAGGCCAGCAGCTGCACCGGGATGGTGTGCACGATCGGGCTGAGCACGCCGGCATGGCGCGGCGTGCGGATCACATGTACGCCTTCGGACTCATTGAAGTTGCTGTCCTGGTCGGCGAACACGAACAGCTCGCCACCACGCGCACGCACTTCCTGCATGTTCGACTTCACCTTCTCCAGCAGGCTGTCGTTCGGCGCGATCACCACCACCGGCATGTCCTCGTCCACCAGCGCCAGCGGACCATGCTTCAGCTCACCGGCCGGGTAGGCCTCGGCGTGGATGTAGGAGATTTCCTTGAGCTTGAGCGCGCCTTCCAGCGCGATCGGGTAATGCAGGCCGCGGCCCAGGAACAATGCGCTGCTCTTGCGCGCGAAACGCTCGGCCCAGGCGGCGATCTGTGGCTCCATGTTCAGGGCGTGCTGCACGCTGCCCGGCAGGAAGCGCAGCTGCTCCAGGTAGTCCGCTTCCTGCGCCGCGTCGATGCGGCCATGCAGCTTGCCCAGCACCACGGTCAGCTGGAACAGTGCGGCCAGCTGGGTGGTGAAGGCCTTGGTCGAGGCCACGCCGATCTCGGCGCCGGCGCGGGTGTAGCAGACCAGTTCGCTGGCGCGCGGGATCGCACTTTCCGGCACGTTGCAGATCGACAGCGTGTGCTGGTGGCCCAACGATTTGGCGTACTTCAGCGCTTCCATCGTATCCAGCGTTTCGCCGGACTGCGAGATGGTCACGATCAGATGCTTGGGGTTCGCGTAGGCCGCGCGATAGCGGTACTCGCTGGCGATCTCCACGCTGCACGGCAGGCCGGCGATGGCTTCGATCCAGTAGCGCGCGGTCAGGCCGGCGTAGTAGCTGGTTCCGCAGGCAATGATCTGCACGCCTTCGATGCCCGACAGCACCGCTTCGGCGTTCTTGCCGAACAGCCCGGCCGGGAAACCACCGGCATCGATCGCCGCCTCGATGGTGTCGCCCAGCGCGCGCGGCTGCTCGTGGATTTCCTTCTGCATGAAGTGGCGGTACGGGCCCAGCTCCAGCGATGCCAGCGATACGTCGGACAGATGCACGTCGCGCTCGACCGGCTGGTCGTGCTCGTCGAAGACGCGCACGCCATCGCGGCGGATCTCGGCGGTGTCGCCCTCTTCCAGGAAGATCACCTTGCGGGTGGCCGAGATCACCGCCGAGACATCCGAAGCGACGAAGTTCTCGCCCTCGCCCAGGCCGACCAGCAGCGGGCAGCCCATGCGCGCGCAGACGAAGCGCTCCGGCTCGGCGCGGCTGACCACGGCCAGCGCATAGGCACCGGTCAGTTCCTTCACCGTGTGCTGCAGTGCCACCAGCAGATCGTCGCCATCCTTCAGATGATGATGGATCAGGTGCGCGATGACTTCGGTATCGGTCTGCGATTCAAACGTGTAGCCCAGCGCGCGCAGCTTCTCGCGCTGCTCTTCGTGGTTCTCGATGATGCCGTTGTGCACCAGGGCCACACCGTGGCTGATGTGCGGATGTGCATTGGCCTCGGTGACACCGCCGTGGGTGGCCCAGCGGGTGTGGCCGATGCCCAGCACCGCATTGAAGCCCTCAGTCTCGGCCGCCATGGCCATTTCCGACACGCGGCCGGTACGACGCACCCGGCGGACTTCCGGACGCTCGCTCTGGTCGA
Source organism: Stenotrophomonas maltophilia group sp. Smal12 (assembly GCF_037079935.1). Classification (NCBI taxonomy): domain Bacteria; kingdom Pseudomonadati; phylum Pseudomonadota; class Gammaproteobacteria; order Lysobacterales; family Lysobacteraceae; genus Stenotrophomonas; species Stenotrophomonas maltophilia group sp. Smal12. The sequence goes on from NZ_JBAWUK010000012.1 coordinate 89,178, forward strand.
TCACCGCGATGCCCGAGGAATCGTAGCCACGGTATTCAAGGCGCTTCAGACCCTCGATCAGTACCGGTACTACGTCGCGATCGGCGATTGCACCCACGATTCCACACATGTCACGCGTTTCCTTGAAGACGATTGCCGCATTCTAGCCTGCGTGTCCGGCTTCCCCCTCCTGTCCGCTTAATGAAAGTGTCCGGAAAGGTGTCCGCGGACACCCGGACACTTCCCCGAAAACCCCAACCCCTTGACCTGAAAGGAAATAAAGTTGGCACGCTACGTGCTTGGTATTGGCTACCACCGTCAGGCACGCACCCGATGATCCGCGACACTTCCGCACAGGACCAGATCGTTTCCTCCGCCCCGGCCGGCACCACCCGCGCAAGCTGGCATCGCTACCGCTGGCCGGCGCTGGGCGCCATTGCGCTGCTCGCCGGCATCGGCTGGGCGGTCCATGCCTGGTCCAATGCCAGCCGCTCCTTCGACAGCAGCCGCGTGCGCATCGCCGAGGTGAAGCGGGGCGACCTGGTCCGTGACATCGCTGCCGACGGCCGCGTGATCGCCGCCAACAGCCCGATCCTGTACGCGATCTCGGCCGGTACCGTGGACCTGAAGGTCGTCGCCGGTGACGTGGTCAAGAAGGGCCAGGAGCTGGCGATCATCGACAGCCCGGAACTGCGCAGCAAGCTGGCCCAGGAACAGGCAACGCTGGCCGGCCTGGAAGCCGAGGCCAGCCGCGCCGCGCTGGACGCGACCCTGGCCCGTGCCAAGTCACGCAAGGAAACCGACCAGGCCACCATCGAACGTCAGGCCGCCGACCGCGACCTGCAGCGCTACCAGCGCGGCTACGACGGCGGCGCGGTACCGCAGATCGACCTGGCCAAGGCCAAGGATTCGCTGAAGAAAGCCGACATCGCCCTGGCCAATGCCACCACCGATGCGCGCCTGCAGAGCCAGGGCGCCGACCTGGATGCCCGCAACAAGCGCCTGCTGGCCGACCGCCAGAAAGCGGTGGTGGCCGAAGTGCAGCGCCAGGTCGATGCGCTGACCCTGCGCGCGCCGTTCGATGGCCAGGTCGGCCAGGTGCAGGCCGTGCAGTCCACCAACCTGGCCGCCAACGCGCCGGTGCTGGGCGTTGTCGATCTGTCCAAGTTCGAGGTCGAGATCAAGGTGCCGGAAAGCTTCGCCCGCGACCTGGCGATCGGCATGCCGGCGCAGCTGACCGGCGGCAACGGCCAACCGTTCCCGGGCGAGATCAGCGCGGTGTCGCCGGAAGTGGTCAACGGCGAGGTCAACGCCCGCGTGCGCTTTGCCAGCGCGCAGCCGGAAGGCCTGCGCCAGAGCCAGCGGATGTCGGTGCGCGTGCTGCTCGATACCCGCAAGAACGTGCTGAAGGTCGAGCGCGGCCCGTTCGTCGAACAGGGCAACGGCATGGCCTACGTGATGGATGGCCGCACCGCCGTGCGCCGCCCGGTGGAACTGGGCGTCAGCAGCTTGGGCGAAGTGGAAATCAAGTCGGGTGTGCAGCCGGGCGACCGCATCGTGGTCTCCGGCAGCGACCTGTTCAAGGACGCCGAACGCGTCTCCGTCAACTGATACCTGAATCCTGGAGAGAGGACACCCCATGTACATGCTCGAAATGCGTTCGGTCGCCAAGGTCTTCCGTACCGAACAGGTGGAGACCCACGCGTTGCGCTCACTGGAACTGCAGGTCAAGGAAGGCGAGTTCGTCGCCGTCACCGGCCCGTCCGGTTCCGGCAAGACCACTTTCCTCAACATTGCCGGCCTGCTGGAAACCTTCACCAGCGGTACCTACATGCTGGACGGGCAGGATGTGAGCACGCTGGGCGACGACGCCCGCAGCCGCCTGCGCAACCAGAAGATCGGCTTCATCTTCCAGGGCTTCAACCTGATCCCCGACCTGAACCTGTTCGACAACGTCGACGTGCCGCTGCGCTATCGGAAGATGAGCGCCAACGAGCGCCGAGAGCGCATCGAGAAGGCGCTGACCCAGGTCGGCCTCGGTTCGCGCATGAAGCACTACCCGAACGAGCTGTCCGGCGGCCAGCAGCAGCGCGCGGCCATCGCACGCGCCCTGGCCGGCAGCCCGCGCCTGCTGCTGGCCGACGAACCGACCGGCAACCTGGACACGCAGATGGCGCGCGGCGTGATGGAACTGCTGGAGGAGATCAATGCCGCCGGCACCACCATCGTGATGGTCACCCACGACCCGGAACTGGCCGCGCGTGCGCAGCGCAACGTGCATATCGTCGACGGCCAGGTCACCGACCTTGTGCGCGAGCCGGTACTGGCCACGCCACGCCACATCGTCGCCGTCAACGAGTGAGGGCATTCCCATGTTCGCCTACTACGCCCGATTGGCGGTACGCAGTTTCCGCCGCAACAAGGTCCTGACTGCGCTGATGGTGGTGGCCATCGCCCTTGGCATCGGTGCCTCGATGACCACCCTGACCGTGTTCCACGTGCTGTCCGGCGACCCGATCCCCGGCAAGAGTGACCGGCTGTTCTATGTGCAGCTCGATGCCGCGACCGGCGCCTATGTCGCGGGCGAGGAGCCGGAAACCCAGTTGACCCGCTTCGACGGGGAAGCCCTGCTGCGCGAAGCCAGGGGCGAGCGCCAGGCGCTGATGAGCGGCGGTGGCGGCACCATCGAACCGGACAACAGCACCCTCAAGCCCTTCAGCATCGACACCCGCTGGACCTCGGCCGATTTCTTCCCGATGTTCGAGGTGCCCATGCAGTACGGCCGCCCGTGGACGCGCGAGGACGACGAAGGCCGAGCACGCGTGGTGGTCATCTCCAAGGCGCTCAACGACAAGCTTTACCAGGGCGCCAACAGCGTAGGCCGCGACCTGCGCATGGAAGGCCAGAGCTACCGCATCGTCGGCGTGATGAAGGAGTGGAGCCCGGAGCCGCACTTCTACGACCTGACCACCGGCAGCTACGGCAAGAACGAGGACCTGCTGCTGCCGATTTCCACGTCCTTCGACCTGAAACTGGGCAGCAACGGCAACATGAACTGCTTCGGCGAAAATCCCGACGGCAACAGCTACTCGCTCAATGCGCCGTGCGCGTGGCTGCAGTACTGGGTGGAGATGGACCCGGCCAAGGCCGCCGACTACCGCCGCTACCTGGAGAACTATTCGAGCCAGCAGCGCCAGGCCGGCCGCTTCAAGCACCCGCCGAACGTGCGCCTGCGCACCGTGATGGAATGGCTGGACTTCAACGGCGCGGTGCCCAGCGACGTGCGCCTGCAGCTGTGGCTGGCACTGGGTTTCCTGGGGGTCTGCCTGGTCAATACGGTGGGCCTGCTGCTGGCCAAGTTCCTGCGCCGCAGTGGAGAGATCGGCGTGCGCCGCGCACTCGGTGCCAGCCGTGGCCAGATCTTCCTGCAGTGCCTGGTGGAAGCCGGCGCAGTCGGCGTGGTCGGGGGCGTGCTGGGCATCGGCCTGGCCCTGCTGGGCCTGTTCGCGGTGCGCCAGCAACCGGTGGAGTACGCAAAGCTGGCCCACCTGGACGGCAACATGCTGCTGCTCGCGCTGGGCTTGACCCTGTTCGCCAGCCTTGCCGCCGGTTTCCTGCCTGCCTGGCGCGCCATGCAGGTCACTCCGGCCATCCAGCTCAAGTCGCAGTAAGCACCCGAACGAGGACTCCCATGGACATCCGCCCCATCCTCAGCACGCTGCGCCGGCACAAGACTGCCGCTGCCCTGATCGTGCTGGAAGTCGCACTGACCTGCGCCATCGTCTGCAACGCGCTGTTCCTGGTCAGCCAGCGCGTGGAGAAGATCAGCATGCCCAGCGGCATCGCCGAGAACGAACTGGTGATGCTCCGCGTCAGCGGCATCGGCAAGCAGACCGATGCCATGGCCCGCACCCGTGAGGACCTGGCGTCATTGCGTGCGCTTCCCGGCGTCAGCAACGTCACCATCATCAACCAGGTGCCTTTCCGCAACGGCTCGTCCAGCAGCAGCATCTCGCGGGAGATCGACCAGGAACGGCCGACCACCAACGCCTCGATGTACACCCTGTCCGAGAACGGGTTGGCCACGATGGGCATCAACCTGATCGCCGGCCGCGATTTCCTGCCCGGCGAGTACCAGAACTTCGAAGACGCCAGCAAGGGGGGCGCCAAGGAAAACGCCATCCCGGTCATCCTCACCCAGGCCACCGCCGCCAAGATGGAACCCAACGGCAGCGCGCTGGGCAAGACCTACTACATGGGCAAGCAGCCACTGCACGTGGTCGGCATCGTCGACACGCTGAGCACGCCCAACGGCTGGAATGACAACTGGACGAACTCCATGCTGCTGCCCATGCGGCGCACCTTCGACGAGGGTGGCACCTATGTGCTGCGCACTTCGCCGGAACGCCGCCTGGAGGTGCTTGATGCCGGGGCTGCTGTACTGGAGCGCAATGACCCCAACCGGCTGATGCGCGACAAGCTGACCTATGAAGACCAGCGCAAGGACTTCTTCAAGAACGACCGCGCGATGGTTGGCCTGCTGATCACCGTCAGCGTCTCGCTGCTGGTGGTGACCGCACTGGGCATCATCGGCCTGGCCAGCTTCTGGGTGCAGCAGCGCAGCAAGCAGATCGGCATCCGCCGCGCGCTCGGTGCCACCCGCGGGCAGATCCTGCGCTACTTCCAGACCGAGAACTTCCTGCTGGCCTCGCTGGGGATCGTGCTGGGCATGCTGGCGGCCTACGCGATCAATCTGGCACTGATGAACCTGTACGAGCTGCCACGCATGCCCCTGTACTACCTGCCGCTGGGCGCGCTGCTGCTGTGGGTGCTGGGCCAGGTCGCGGTGTTCGGGCCGGCCAGGCGCGCAGCAGCGGTCCCGCCCGCAGTTGCAACGCGGGGCGCGTGAGATGCGTGCCTGCCGGATGCTGTTGATGGCACTGCTGCCACTGCCGGCGCTGGCCGGCGGTGGCAGCTCGCAGACGCTGGAATGGCGCCAGGATGATGCCCGCCTGGCGCTCCGCTCGACCGAGGGCCAGGTACGGGTGGAAGCCGCGCGTCCGGAAGCCCGCTTCGGCGTGCGCAGCGGCGACCGCATCCTGCGCCTGGACGATACGGCTGTGCGGCGGATCGAGCATCTTGCCGATGCACTGCGGCATTCCAGTGCCCCGACTGCGTACCTGTTGCTGCGCCGCGACAAACGCGAGCTCACCGTGCCGGTGGACGCCGCCTCGTGGCGGCTGGCGCTGGTCGCTCCGCCACCGCCGGCACCACCGCCTCCACCAGCGCGGCGCTGAAACCAGCCCGCCCTCGTCGCCACGGCTTTGGCTATGCTTGATGGGTGGCGCCGGGCTCTCCCGGCGTATGGATACGAACACGGCTCCATCGGCGCCGCCCATCCCTTTCTGCAGAACTGCTTGATGCCTTCGATCCTGATCATCGACGACAACGCCAGCGTGGGCACCGCGCTGGACGTGCTGTTCTCCCTGCATGACATCGACACCCTGCAGGCGCAGAGCCCGGCCGAAGGGCTGGCCCTGCTCGAGTCGCAGCCGGTCGACCTGGTGATCCAGGACATGAATTTCAGCGAGGACACCACCTCCGGCGAAGAAGGCGAAGACCTGTTCGCACAGATCCGCGCGCGCCACCCGGACCTGCCGGTGATCCTGCTCACCGCCTGGACCCACCTGAGCAGTGCGGTGGACCTGGTCAAGGCCGGTGCCGCCGACTACCTGGCCAAGCCCTGGGACGACCGCAAGCTGCTGACCACGGTCAACAACCTGCTCGAGCTGTCCGAGGCGCGGCGCGAGCTGGACCGCCGCCGCAGCCGTGAGCTGCGCCAGCGCAATGCGCTGGAAGAAAAGTACGAGCTGTGTGGTGCGGTCTTCGCCGATCCGGCCAGCGAGCGCATCATCGCGCTGGCCTGCCAGGTCGCGCGCTCCGAACTGCCGGTGCTGATCACCGGCCCCAATGGTGCCGGCAAGGAGAAGATCGCGCAGATCATCCAGGCCAACTCGCTGGTGGCCAAGGGCCCGTTCATCACAGTCAACTGCGGCGCCCTGCCCTCGGAACTGATCGAGGCCGAACTGTTCGGTGCCGAGGCCGGCGCATATACCGGCGCCAACAAGGCACGCGAGGGCAAGTTCGAAGCCGCCGACGGCGGAACGCTGTTCCTGGACGAGATCGGCAACCTGTCGCTGGGCGGCCAGATGAAGCTCCTGCGTGTGCTGGAAACAGGGCGCTTCGAGCGTCTTGGCTCCAATCGCGAGCGCCAGGTCAAAGTCCGTGTGGTCAGCGCGACCAATGCCGACCTGCCGGCGATGATCCGCGACGGCACCTTCCGCGAAGACCTGTACTACCGCCTCAACACGGTGGAACTGGTACTGCCACCATTGGCCGAGCGCCCGGGCGACATCGTGCCCCTGGCCGAGCGCTTCCTGACCGCCGGCAAGCCACTTTCCAGCGCCGCCACCGCGGCCTTGCAACGGCACCCCTGGCCCGGCAACGTGCGCGAACTGCGCAACGTGATCCAGCGGGCCGAGCTGCTGGCGACCGGCAACCGCATCGAAGTGGCCGACCTGAACCTGCCGCGTGCCGCACCTGCGCCGCGACCGGCACCCAGTGCCGGCAATGATCCCGACCGTGCGCGCATCGAGGATGTGCTGGCGCTGGACCGGCCAGAGTTCTGTAGACACTCAGTTGCCGCTCTGCGCGTAGCGCCTTTCAAACTCTACCGGTGACACGCCGCCAGCGGAACCATGCCGGCGGATCGGGTTGTAGAACATCTCGATGTAGT
>NZ_JBAWUK010000013.1:0-20367 GCF_037079935.1 Stenotrophomonas maltophilia group sp. Smal12
CCAAAGCCAGAATCAGGGCAAAGGAGGCCACCACCCAGACCACCAACTGATACCCTCAGCCCCGTACACCGGGTGGGTCAAAGTTCAACGCGCAGCCTGGGTCAGTTTTAAGTGCGCGCCAACAGACCAACGGGCTCTGGCCCATGGGCCATCCGATGCACGGCTTCTACACCATCGGTATCGCAAACATCATTGCACCGGCGATGTCGCACATCGAATTGAGCGCGTGGTCTGCCAACCGAAGGGCGTACGCCGTGACCGCTATGGTGAGCATCGCGGGCATCGTCTATCTCTGGTTGAACGTGGTGGGGGCGGATCCGGCGGGCTTCCAGGGGCTGACCCAGCGCCTGTTCTCGTCGATCAACTCGCTGTGGCCGTTCCTGGTTGCGTTGTATCTACTGCGAAGGGATTCAAGCGCGCTGAAGGCGCAGCCGGCGCTTTGATGGAAAGGCATTCTGGTGTACGGACGGCGCGCAGCGCACTCCCCGCGAGTTCCTGGGCGGGCCCCTTAGCTGGAACCCACCCAGTACCAAAATTGATCAATTCAGTTCATAGCCCTCTTCGATTACGGCGAACAGCTGGGCAGCCTCTTCTTCGGCGCGCCTGTTCTCATCGGCTGCAAGGGGCACCAATTCGATTCCATCCTCTCCCCCAACATACGCTGGCCCGCCCACATCGTCGTCGTACGGCCCACCGTATTCGTCGATCGCTTCAAATCGATCCTGGCTCAGGTCTCGACCCAGCATACGCGAGAGATGTATCCAGACCCAAGCGCGGAACGGCGTCTCGTTGTGGTTTTCAATAAGCGTACGCATGGCAGATAGGTCTCCCGAGCGCGCGCGTACGGCCAGCCATTGATGGGCCAGCTCGGGTCGACCATTCGCATCGGCCAAGTCAGCCATTTCATATGCATCCATATCATCCGACGGCTCAAGCTCGAGCACACCGGGATCTCCGTAGCGCTCCGCTGTGAGCAACAGCGCACGCCTGTCCTTGCCCCGTGCCGCCTCAAGGAGGTGGTACCGATGCTTGGTCACGACCTGAATGAAGCTGTCTACGCCGTCGGCGATCTCTGCGAAACTCACGGGCTCGGTCGACCACTGGCCACGTCGGCGCAGCTCCCGACCGAAACGGTCGCCGTCTTCTTCTGACAGATCGCCATACGCATCGAGTACGTACGCAGTTGCCAAGTGCGCTGCGGGAACGCCCCGCGCCGCGGCTGCCTCCAATCCCTCGAGCAGCAGAGGGAGCTCGCCGCGCAGCGCATCAAAGTCTTGCAGGATGCGGCTGCTCAGGATGGTCGAGATCCAAGTGTCGACGACAGGCGACTCCCGCTCGTCGATCTCCATCCACTCCTCTTCATCGCTTGCCAGCGCTGCAATGATCTCGTCAAAACGGACCGGTGCGTAGCCGGATGCTTCGAGGAAGTTGGCTAAGCACGGGGCCACGCGCTTTGCCTCCTCGGGTGAGATCCCAAACTGCAGACATCGCTGGATGATCCTGCCTTCATCCGCCACGAGCCCGGTGTCGCGCCAAGCGACGTCGCACCATGCGGCCTGGTGATGGAAGGCTGCATGGGTAGAGAAGCCAGCGGCGGCCGCCAGCAGTTCGTGGACTTGGCTACGGGTAAGCGACGTACAGCCCTGCGCCCGAAGGTGCGCATGGACAAGAAACGCATATTGCTTGATGGTCATGACTCATCCTCGACGGCCAAGCCGATCCGGGGCTGGCGCACACGTTTAAGTCCCCGGCAGCTGGCCAGAAGTAGAGTCGATCATGGGTACGGCCTGTTTTTGCTCGTGTGCAAGCAAGGCGGGCGCCGCAGTCAGCGTATGCCCTTTGCTACAGGAATTACAAGGGCTCGCTAGAACTTCTTCGTAGGTCCCTTGAGCGAAATTCTGGGATTCCCAAGCTGGGACTGCGCCCATGACTCCAGTGGACCTACTGGCCTCTGGGGCCTATCGCGACTATCTACTCGGCTTTGACGCGTACGTGAAGAAGCAGCCCCTCAAGTATGAGGCACTGATCGAGCCGATCATCGTCCGTGTGCAGGTAATGGGGAAGGGATTGGTCGATGTCCGCATCTGTGCTGGCTTGTTAGCCGGGCGGCAGCCGGCCTAAGATCGTGGTGTATAAGGGTGGAAAGTCCCCATACGCTGCCTTGTGGGTAAGTAGCACAACCGGACCCAGGGTCCTTCTATTGGGTAGTTCACCGCCAAGGAGGAGGCGTGGCGATCAACAGAACAAGCACACTAATTCACTGGAACTACTTCCTCGCGTTGGAGGAAGACTTGGATCGGCTCGCCCGGTACGTTGATCTATCGGGCCAGAACGACGGCACCTTTTCCATTGAGATAGCTCGTCTGTTTCTGAGCGCTAGTGCCGAGGTCGACGTCGTCCTCAAGCAGATAGCCTTAAAGCACAATCCAACCTCAAAGGCTTCGAGCATCAACGCTTACTACCCGGATATCGTGCCGCATTGTCCAAATTTTATTGGCTTTAGCGTCCTTGTTCCTCGGTATGGTCTTACGCTCAACCCATGGACAAGCTGGACGGCCAATACACCGCCGTTCTGGTGGCAGGATCACAATAAGGTAAAGCATCACCGACACAACCACTTCGACAAGGCCACGTTGAAGAACTGCCTAAACTCCGTCGCAGCACTCTTTGTCAGCGTTATCCACCTATATTCTACTGAGGCCGCGCAAGGAGGATTGCTATCACTTCCTCGCATTCTTAACGTGGATGATGCGCATTTCGGTGGGACAAGCATGGGCCGCTACGGGCATAGCTTCCGTTACAACGTGACTTAGCGGCTAAAGAGCTCATTACTGCCGAAGCCGCTTCGCAGCTGGGCCTGAGCTCTGCTATTAACGATCGCTTCCGGTTGATAGCTGACCTTGCGTCGATGAGGCGTGTGGATTGGAAGAGATTCCGAAAGGACAATTGGATTCCCATGGCCGCATTCGATCATTCCCTGGTAACCCTCCGATTCTTCGGAGACGACCTCCTGCCCGAAGAAGTCAGTGCCTTGCCCGGGGCGACCCCGACCGCTTCGCATCACAAGGGCCAGGAACTCAGAGGCAACCAATCAGGTACCCTGCGCATCGCCAGGACTGGCAGCTGGCAACTTGATGCGGAGCGTCGTGAGCCTGAAGATCTGGACGCTCAGATCTTCGAAATCCTCGATCAGCTCACCGGCGATCTCGCCGTATGGCAGTCTCTGGCACGCTTCCGACCTGATCTGTTCTGCGGTCTTTTCATGGGCAGCAGCAACGCTGGTGTCTCGCTTTCGCCTCGCGCGCTGCTCGCCTTGGGTGAGCGCGGCATTGAGCTCGGGCTGGACATCTATGAAGCCGATGAAGAGGTGTGCAACGCCCAACGCCAGTAGGTCATCAATTGATGATCTCCCCACTGCCCGAAGCAACAAACGCCTTCAACTGCCGAACGAACTCCGAGTCATACAGCTCCCACTCCACAATCTCCCCCACAATCCGCAACGGCTCCGCACTCCGATACGACCGCGTCGGGTTCCCGGGAAACTTCTTGTTGGTCACATTCGGATCGTCCTCAAACGGCCCGGTCGGCTCCACCACATACACGCGCGGCCGCCCCTCACCGCGGGCCATCTCCGCAGCCAGCCCAGCGCCCTTGGCAATGGTGGTGAAGTAGATGTGGTTCATCACCACGCTGTCGCGATAGTTGGAGCGGAAGCCCGCACTCAGCAGCTCGCCCACCGCCAGATCAGCGCGGGTGCCGTGATAGAACGGCCCGGCGACCTGGTCGCAGGTGTCATGCGAAACGGGTGTCCAATCGGTGTCCTGCGCCATCGCTGCTGCCCCTCTCTGTGCTGCCGGATCGACAGGCCGGCGAGTCTAGGGCGCCCGGTGGGCCTTGCTGCAAGGCCCCATCCGGGAAATAATCTGTAAACGGGAGGCGCAGTGCGCCTCCTTTTTTCATTCTGCGGCGCCGCGCCCTTCCAGCTCGCGCACGGGGGTTTCCAGTGCGTCCAGCTTCTGGCGGGTCTTCAGCAGCACGGCGCGCTGCACTTCGAACTCCTCGCGGGTGACCAGGTCGAGCTTGGCCAGGCCGGCGTGCAGCGCGCTCTTGAAGGTGGCCCGCAGTTCCTCGCGCGACTCGCGCAGGCCCGGCGGCACCAGGTCGCTGAGGCGACGGGCGAGATCATCGAGTTGATTCAGGTCGATCATGGGGAGGGGGCCGTGGGGTAACAGCCGGTTCGATCTTCAGCCCGCCGAGTTAAACCACGCATGAAACCTTGTGATGGCTTCCTCAGTCCATTCCCTAGGACTTTTCGAGCACAAAGGCAGTGGCTGGCGGGGCTTGTTAGGAAAAGGGCTACAGGTCATTGACCGGGCGTACGATGCGCGCAACAGGATTTCGACGCTAACGTTCCCCGATGGGAACGGAAGCCAGACTTGGAGTTACGCCGCAGATGGGCTTCCAACACAGGTAGTCACGCTCGCCAATACCAATCAGAAGGGGACAGTCACTGTCGATCTCAGCAAGGTCGACAGCCCAAAGACGGGGGTGCAGGTGATCGCCCAAGAAGATCAGCACGATATTGATACGGCGGAGCGTGGACGCGCCGCGGCCACCAGTGATGAGATTCGTGCCACAGAGCGGAGTGCTTACGGCACGGAGGCGGTTGTTGCTAAAGGCCTTGGGATCAACATCAGCAAGGGTGAACAGGCCAAGGGGGGAGGGTTCTGTTGCAAACTGGGAAGCGCGTCAGCCCAAGACCGAGAAGGACAAATGACTATGAAATCTGCGTCATTGGTGCCCATGCTGGGCCTGCTGCTATCTGCATATGCCAGTGTAGGGGCGGCAGCGGTAAAAGACGATCCTCATGAAGAAGTGCTGTGTGCCATCACTAAGAATCCCGGCAAATATGATCGGGATGAGGTCGTGTTGTCAGCTCGATATGTAACGGATAACCGCCACGAAGAGGTTCTGCGCAACTCCCGCTGTAGCGATGGCGCACGAATCCTCGATATCGGCAAGCATGGGGCCGCCAGTTCGGTCGCACGTTTTTACCCCGAACAGAAGCGCATATGCCTGGAGCGTAACAGTCCTGGCCTGTGCAATGTCTCTGCCAGCGTGCAGGTGTCCGGCCGGATTCGGCTGACGCAGGATCGTGCCGTGTTCGATCTCGAGGACGTGAGGCACTTCGCGTTTGACGATGAGCGGTAGTCTGCTTTTCGCCTCGCTGTCTGGCGAAAGTGGCGTCAACTCAAATCTGATGTCGAGCGCCTTTCCAGCTCACGCACGGTCGCTTCCAGTGCATCCAACTTCTCGCGGGTCTTCAACAACACAGCACGCTGCACTTCAAACTCTTCGCGCGTCACCAGGTCCAGTTTGGCCAGCCCCGCCTGCAGCGCGCTCTTGAAGGTGGCCTGCAGTTCCTCGCGCGACTCGCGCAGGCCCGGCGGCACCAGGTCGCTGAGGCGACGGGCGAGGTCATCGATTTGGTTCAGGTCGATCATGGGGTGCTCCGTGGGGGTGGGCCCGTGCATCCGGCGCGGGCAGGCCGTTCGCACACAAGGATACTGCTGGCACCCACTGCCCGGACAGGCCGCAGCGGCTTCGCACGGGCCACGTTCAGGCGCTATCCTCCACGCCGGAAGACAGGAGATAGACGATGAAGATGGTCATGGCGGTGATCAAGCCGTTCAAGCTCGACGACGTGCGCGAAGCACTGGCCGAGCGTGGGGTTACCGGCATCACGGTGACGGAAGTGAAGGGCTTTGGTCGCCAGAAGGGCCATACCGAGCTGTACCGTGGCGCGGAGTATGTGGTCGATTTCCTGCCGAAGGTGAAGCTGGAAGTGGCGGTGACCGATGACCAGGTGGAGGCGGTGGTTGAGGCCATCGTGAAGGCCGCCGGCACCGGCAAGATCGGTGACGGCAAGGTGTTCGTGTACGACCTGGGCAGCGTGGTGCGTATTCGTACCGGTGAACTGGACGCTGACGCGTTGTAACCCGTTTGGCGGGATGTTGTAGAGCCGAGCCGATGCTCGGCTGCATTTCGCGCGACGCAGGAACAGCAGCCGAGCGCGGGCTCGGCTCTACAAAGAGCGGTAACGCGGTCGAGCGAGCTCGACCCCTACCGCCGCTTGGCCCACTTGTAGAACCGCTTCCAGCCCTGGCGCACCGCGGCCACCCAGCCCGGGTCGGCCACCAGCGCGGCCTGCACGGCACTCGGGGCCTGGCCGGTCACGCGCTGGCGCATCTTCAGCAGGTTCTTCATGTCGCTGCGGCTGAGCTGGCGGCTGAGTGGGTTGCGGCGCAGCCAGCGCGGTACGCGCCAGGCCGAGGTGAAGTCCAGCAGCACCGGCACGCCTCCGCTCACCACCACGTTGGTGCCATGCAGGTCGTTGTGGGTGATGCCGGCGGCGTGCAGGCGGCTGAGCGCGTGCTGCAGCTGCTCGAACACTTCATTGCCGACGGCCTGCGCGGTGCTGAGCGTCTGGCCGGGGATGAACTCCATGCCCAGCGCCAGGCCGCCCAGGGTGCCGAGCAGTGCGGGGGCATGCTTCCAGCCGCCGAGGCGCTGCAGCATGCGTGCTTCACGGCGCACCATCAGCCGCGCGATCAGCGAAACGGGGGTGCCGCGGTAGCGGGAGTAGTCCTTGATGACCGCCTCGCGCCCGTCCAGGCAGGTGCGGTAGACATCCGGGGCCAGGAAACGCTCGCCGCGCTTGAGCAGCAGCGGGGTGGCGGCGTCATCGCCGCAGGAAGAGGATGGCAGGGCAGGAAGGTGCATGTCGGGGTCTCGGACGACCCGGTGGGTGGCGCAAAGCGTCAAGCGAACCGGTGTTACAGGGAGTTACTAAGTTTTCGTTAATTTTAGTACTCGCCAGTTCGCTATTCCACGATTTGTCGGAGAAATGTCGGGGCCGTGGCTGGAACAGTTCGTCGCGCAGAATCGGACAATTCTGTCTCACTTATTCCAGTTGGCCTTTAGTATCAACCGCTTGCGCGCTCAGCCCTGCGCCTCGTCCACAACCGGCTGAACGCGGCGCACGGGCAACTTGACCCCGGCGCACGGCCTGCCGACCATAAGCTGTTAGCCCGCGACATCGGCGGCCGCCCCCCTCCGGCACGTCCCCGTCCCCTGCCGCGTTCCCCACCGGTGCTGGCCGCCTGGCCGTGCATCGCCCCGTTTCCCGTTCCGGCCGCGGCTGGAGGAAAGTGCTTTGATCATCAAAATCGTCATTGCAGCGCTGTTCGTGGCCTGCGTGCTGTACATCCACTTCCGTGGCAAGGTCCGCGCGCGCTGGTCGCGCCAGCTGCTGGACCACTCCAGTTTCATGGCCCCGATCAACGTGGTCATGTACATGTTCTCGAAGGTGCCGACCACGCCGTTCCTGGACCCGGGCAAGGAGTTCCCGCAGCTGGAGCCGCTGCGCCAGAACTGGCAGATGATCCGCGACGAGGCGCTGGCGCTGCGCGACGCGCAGAAGATCGCCGCCTCCAGCACGTTCAACGATGCCGGCTTCAATTCGTTCTTCCGCCGAGGCTGGAAGCGCTTCTACCTGAAGTGGTACGGCCCGTCGCACCCGTCGGCGAAGACGCTGTGCCCGAAGACCACGGCGCTGATCGAGTCGATCCCGGATGTGCGTGCGGCGATGTTCGCGCAGCTGCCGCCGGGCAGTGAGCTGCGCCCGCACCGCGACCCGTTCGCCGGCTCGCTGCGCCTGCACCTGGGCCTGAGCACGCCCAACGACGATGCCTGCTACATCGAAGTGGACGGCATCAAGAAGAGCTGGCGCGACGGCGAGTGGATGATGTTCGACGAGACCTACATCCACCATGCACACAACGAGACGCAGCAGGACCGCGTGATCCTGTTCTGCGACATCGCCCGCCCGCTGCGCTTCGGCCTGCCGGGGCTGTTCAACCGCGCGGTGGCGGCCACGCTGCTGGCCGGCGGCGCCTCGCCCAACCTGCCGGGTGACCCAACCGGTGGCGTCAACAAGGCATTCGGCAGCGTCTACAAGGTGCGCCTGAAGGCCAAGGCACTGCGCGAGCGCAGCGTGGTGGCCTACCAGCTGATCAAGTGGGGCCTGGTGGTGGCGGTGATCGCGGGTATCTGGGCGCTGTAACTGTAGAGCCGAGCCCATGCTCGGCTTGGTTTACCGCAACCTGTCCGAAGAGCAGCCGAGCGTGGGCTCGGCTCTACAGAAAGCAGAAAACCCGCGCTGTTGCCAGCGCGGGTTTTTCTTTGGATCAACCCTTCAATGCCGCCTGCACGAACGGCGGGGTCACCAGCACGCCGGTGTGCAGCGCGGCGGTGTAGTACAGGGTGTTGAAGGTCTTGGCGGCCGAGTCGGCCTGGCGGAAGTCGAAGCTGCTGTCGCCCTTGCGCGCCATGGTCACGCTCCACCAGCCGGTGGGGTAGCACGGCTGCGGGAACGGCAGGGTCTTGAACGAACCGAAGCCGGCCTTGCCCATCTCGGTGCGCATCTCGTTGATCAGCGCCAGCTGCATCAGCGGCGACTCGGACTGCTGCACCAGGATGCCGTCGTCCTTCAGGGCCTTGAAGCAGCTCTCGTAGAAGGCCTTGTTGAACAGGCCCTCACCCGGGCCGACCGGGTCGGTCGAGTCCACGATCACCACGTCCACGCTGCCGGCCGGGCAGTTGGCCATGTAGGCCACGCCGTCGTCGAACAGCAGCTCGGCGCGGGCGTCGTCGTTGGAGTCGCACAGTTCCGGGAAGTGCTTGCGCGCCATCACGGTGACCTGCTCGTCGATATCGCACTGGGTCACGCTCTCCACGCCGGTGTGCTTGAGCACTTCGCGCAGGGTGCCGCAGTCGCCGCCACCGATGATCACCACGCGCTTGGGCGCGGCGTGGGTGAACAGCACCGGGTGGCTGATCATCTCGTGGTAGAAGAAGTTGTCCTTGCTGGTCAGCATGATGGCCCCGTCGATGGTCATCAGGTTGCCCCAGTCGGTGGTCTGGAAGATCTCGATCTTCTGGAACGGCGACTGCACCTCGTCCAGCTTGCCGGTGATGCGGTAGCCGATGGCCGAGCCGGTGCGCTCGAAGTGTTCGATGTACCAGTTGTTGCTGTCTGTCATTGGAAAACGGTCCTGTTCGGAGGGGTGGAGCCGGGCTGGCGGGCGGGGCCGCGTGGCACAGATGCCACATCCGGACGGATCGGCCCGTTCAGGTTGGAACCTGTCACGGGCGCGGGCGCGCATGATAACGAACCTGTGGGCACATAGGCGTTATCATGCCCCCCCTTTTATTGCCAACAAGGCCGACTGAAATGACCGATTGGTCCCTCGACCAAGCCCGCAAGACCTACTCGATCCCGCATTGGGCGGACGGTTACTTCGACGTGGATCAGGCCGGGCACATGGTGGTGAGACCGACCGGGGCGGACGGCCCGGTGGTGTCGCTGCCCAAGGTGGTCGACGCGGCGCGGGCGGCGGGCGCCAAGCTGCCGCTGCTGGTGCGCTTCCCGGACATCCTCGGCCAGCGCCTGGGCAAGCTGCAGGCGGCCTTCGCCCAGGCCCAGCAGGACTGGGAGTACAGCGGCGGCTACACCGCCGTGTACCCGATCAAGGTCAACCAGACCCGCGGCGTGGCCGGCACCCTGGCCAGCCACCACGGCGAGGGCTTCGGCCTGGAAGCGGGCAGCAAGCCCGAGCTGATGGCCGTGCTGGCGCTGTCGCGCCCGGGCGGGCTGATCGTCTGCAACGGCTACAAGGACCGCGAGTACATCCGCCTGGCCCTGATCGGCCGCAAGCTGGGCCTGCAGACCTTCATCGTCATCGAGAAGCCGTCCGAGCTGAAGCTGGTGCTGGAAGAGTCCAAGGCGCTGGACGTGAAGCCGGGCCTGGGCGTGCGCATGCGCCTGGCCTCGCTGGGCGCCGGCAAGTGGCAGAACAGCGGTGGCGACAAGGCCAAGTTCGGCCTGTCGCCGCGCCAGCTGCTGGACCTGTGGAAGTCGCTGCGTGACACCGAGTACGCCGACTGCCTGAACCTGCTGCACTTCCACATGGGCTCGCAGATCTCCAACGTGCGCGACATCGCCAACGGCATGCGCGAAGCCACCCGCTACTTCGTGGAGCTGTCGCGCCTGGGCGCGAAGATCACCCACGTCGATGTGGGCGGTGGCCTGGGCGTGGACTATGAAGGCACCCGTTCGCGCAGCTTCTGCTCGATCAACTACGGCCTGCATTCCTACGCCAGCAACATCGTGCAGCCGCTGGCCAATGCCTGCGAAGAATTCGGCCTGACCCCGCCGCGCATCGTCACCGAGTGCGGCCGCGCAATGACCGCGCACCACGCGGTGCTGATCGCCAATGTGTCGGAAGTGGAAGAAGCGCAGGAAGGCCGCGTGCCGGACCAGCACGACGACGAGCCGGCGGCGATCCGCCACCTGCGCGAGATCCACGACGAGCTGGACGTGCGCCCGGCGGTGGAGCTGTTCCAGGAAGCGCAGCATTTCCATGCCGAAGGCCTGGCCAGCTACGCGCTGGGCCAGATCGACCTGCCGCAGCGCGCGCGCATCGACGATCTGTTCTACGCCATCGCCCACGGCGTGCGTGCGCGCCTGAGCTATGACGAGAAGAGCCATCGCCCGGTACTGGATGAACTGAACGAGCGCCTGGTCGACAAGTACTTCGTCAACTTCAGCGTGTTCGAATCGATCCCGGACGTGTGGGCGATCGACCAGGTGTTCCCGATCGTGCCGATCGAGCGCCTGGATGAAACCCCGGACCGCCGCGGCATCATCGCCGACATGACCTGCGATTCGGACGGCATGGTGGAAACCTATGTCGAGAACGAGAGCCTGGACAGCTCGCTGCCGCTGCACAAGATGAAGCCGGGCGAGAGCTACCGCATCGGCTTCTTCATGGTCGGCGCCTACCAGGAAATCCTGGGCGACATCCACAACCTGTTCGGCGATACCGACGCGGTGGAAGTGCTGGCCGATGCCGATGGCTATGCCATTACCCAGCAGCGCCGTGGCGATACCACCGACGTGATGCTGGACTACGTGGGTTACCGCCTGGACGAACTGCGTGCGACCTATGCGCAGCGCGTGGCTGCAGCGCAGCTGTCGCCGGAACGCGCGCAGGAACTGTCCGAAGCGTTGGAAGCCGGCCTGACCGGTTACACCTACCTGTCTGACGAACCGCTGGTCTGATGGAGAGCGCCGGGCTTGCCCGGCGCTACCGTTGCGATGAGCGCGCGCGCGATCTTCCACCTGTTCCTGCATGCCGCCGTGCCAGCGTTGCTGGCATGGCTGTTCTGGCGCAAACGCTTCGCCTCGGCGTGGCTGCTGCTGTTGCTGGGCTGGATCATCGACCTGGACCACCTGTTGGCCGATCCGATCTACGCACCGAACCGCTGCAGCATTGGTTTCCATCCGCTGCACACCGCACCGGCCATCGCGGTCTATGCGGGCCTGTGCGTACCGAGGAAAACGCGGTTGTTCGGCATCGGTCTGATCATCCACATCGTGCTGGACGCAATTGATTGCTGGTGGATGCATCACCGTTGATGCTTGATGCACGGCGACCGGTCGGATTGGCGCTTGGTAGAGCCGGCCGCTGGCCGGCTTCCGCAGGGTGTTCCTGGTGACCACGTGGTTGCCGGCCAGCGGCCGGCACTACCCACCGTCAGGTTGGTCGTTTCACCCCACCGGCAGCCACAACGTCGCGCGCAGGCCCAGCTGTACATTCTCCAGCGCCACGCGTCCGCCATAACTGGCGGCGATATCGCCCACGATCGCCAGCCCCAATCCACTGCTGCCCACGCGCTCATCCAGCCGCACGCCACGCTGGGTGACCCGTTGCAGGGCGTCTGCGGCCAGGCCGGGGCCGTCGTCGCGGACCTCAATGCGCAACTGGCCGTCGTCGGCTTCCGCGCTGACCTGGACCTGCCGCTGTGCCCAGCGCCCGGCATTGTCCAGCAGGTTGCCCAGCATCTCCTCCAAGTCCGCACTGGCACCGGCGAACTGCAGCGCCGGTTCGATACCGGCCGCCGTGAACGTGATGCCACGTTCGCCATGCACGCGTGCCATCAGCCGGCACATCGCCTGAGCGACGGCCGCCACGCCGGTCCGCTGGCGATGGTCGGCGGCCAGTCCTGCAGCCAGGTAACGGTCGACACTGGCCTGCATACGCGCACTCTGCTCGCGCACGGTGGCCCGCCAGTGCGCGCCATCGCCGTCGGCTTCGGTGGCCAGTACGCTCAGCGGGGTTTTCAGCGCATGCGCCAGATCCTGTGCACTGGTGCGCGCGCGCGCGACCATGCGTTGCTGGTGGTCCAGCAGCGCGTTGAGTTCTTCCCCCAGCGGTGCGACTTCCGCGCCCAGCCCTTGGGTTTCGATGCGCTGCGCATCGCCGCGCCGTACCCGTTCCAGCTGCGCACCGAGGTGATGCAGTGGGCGCAGGCCGAAGTGCACCTGGCTGGCCAGCACCGCCAGCCAGGCGGCGACCAGCACGCCCAGCGCGATGGCGGCGCGCTTGCGGAATGCAGCGACATCCGCATCCAACGCACTGCGATCAGTGGCAACCACGGCCACGAACGGTTCGCTGGCGCGCGGCAGGCGCACCTGCTGCACGCGTGCGCGCAGGGATTGCTGCAGCGGCCCGGGCAGGTTGCGGGTGGCCGGCCCGGCAACCGGCGCCGACAGGGTTTCATCCCACAGCGAGCGTGACTGCAGCAGCACGCGGCCATCGGCACCGGCGATCTGCCAGTAGGCACCGGAGAACACGCGCTGGAAGCGTGCGTCATTGGGTTTCTGGCGCAGGCGCAGCTGTCCGTCCGCATCCACTTCGGCCTGCGCCAGCAGGGTCAGCATGTCCTGCTGCAGTTCGTGGTCGAGGCGGTCGCGCGCGCTGCGCTTGAACAGCTCGCCCAGCAACGCGCTGGCCAGCAGCGAGACCAGCAGCAGGCCGACGCCGCCGGCCAGCAGCAGGCGCCGTCGCAGCGATGGTTGCCGGCTCACGGCGCGGCCAGCCGCCAGCCCTGGCCACGCACGGTCTGGATCAGGTCGATGCCGAGCTTGCGTCGCACGCGCCCGAGCAGCACGTCCAGTGCATTGGAGTCGGGATCCAGTCCGCTTTCGAATACCTGTTCGCCGAGGCGATCACGGCCGATCACCTGGCCGCTGTGATGGATGAAGTAGCTGAGCAGGCGGAACTCCTGCGGACTGAGCGGCAGCGCCTGCCCATCCAGCTCGAAACGGCCGGCGTTGACGTCCAGCTGCAGCGGGCCGCAGTGCAGGCGCGGGCTGGCGTGGCCATGGCTGCGACGGATCAGTGCGCGCAGGCGCAGCACCAGTTCGTCGGCCTGGAATGGCTTGGTGAGGTAATCGTCGGCACCGGCATCGAAGCCAGCCAGCTTGTCGTGCCAGCGCCCGCGCGCGGTCAGCACCAGCACCGGAAAGCTGCGGCCATTGCCGCGCCAACGCTCGATCACGCTCAGTCCGTCCAGCCCGGGCAGGCCCAAGTCGACGATGGCGGCCTGCAGATCTTCGATCTGGCCGATCTCCTCGGCCTGGCGACCGTCGGCGACCACCGCCACCACATAGCCGGCCTGTTCCAGCAGGGGCACCAGGCGCTGTGCCAGTGCGGCATCGTCTTCGGCCAACAGGATGCGCATCAGTCGTCGAGCTCCGTCTTCAGCAGCTTTCCGCTGCGCGCATCATAGTCCAGCTCCACTACTACGCCGTCGCCGCGCAGGATCTCCACTTCGTAGACGCCGTCGTCCAGCTCCACTTCCAGCAGTTGGCCGGGGTAGCGCTTGAGTGCGTCGCGGACCACGCTTTCCAGCGGCACGTAGCGGCCCTGCTGCACGGCGCGGCGCGCGACCTGCTGCGCCGGGTCCTGTACGGGCGCGGCGGCGATCGGGGCGTTGGCCAGGGCCAGCAGCAGGGGCAGGGTGGCGAGCATGCGGGTGCAGAAAGAAGGAGGGGGTCAGGCGCGAGTGTGCCGGGGATGACTAACAGCCGGCTAACAGCCACGGCTAAGGCGCTGTTAACCGAGGCATGCATCGTGGCGTTGCCGGGATGGTCCGGCCACGAACACGAACAGGAGAACCCCCATGTTGAAGTCGCTCACCCTCGCCACCGTTGCCCTGCTGGCCATTGCACCGGCCGCACAGGCCGCACCGCTGGGCATGGCCCAGGTCGAACAGACCCTGCGCAAGGCCGGCTACACCCAGATCCACGAGATCGAACGCGATGACGGCCTGTGGGAAGCCGACGTGAGCCGCGCCGATGGCCGCTTCAGCGAAGTCTACGTGGACCCGAAGACCGGCGAGATCTTCGATGAGCACAGCGGCCGCGCGCTGCTGACCACCGAGCAGGTGCTGGCACGGGCGCAGTCGCATGGCCTGCGCGAGATCCATTCGCTGGAACGCGATGGGGCGACCTGGTCGCTGGAAGCCCGCAATGCCCGCAACCAGAAGGTGGAGGTGCGCCTGAGCGGTTACGACGGCCGCATCCTGCACAGCGAGCGCGATGGCTGGCTGGATTGACGTTGGCCTCTGTAGAGCCGAGCCCATGCTCGGCTTTGCGGCCAACCGTAGCCGAGCATGGGCTCGGCTCTACAGAGGCTGGCCTACCAGCCGTACGGCGGCGGGTAGTCCCAATAGCCCGGGCCGCGGCCGTAATAGCCGCCATACGGGCCGAAGAAGCCCGGGCCCTTGCCCTCGCTCACATGGATGTTGACGTTGACCCCGTGGGTCTTGCCCTCATCGGTGGTGTAGTTCTTGCTCAAATTCAGCGTGGCCGCGTTGTAGTGGCTGTTGCCGCCGTTCTTCGAATAGCCGATGCCGGTGGTGAAGCTGCCGGACACCTTGACCTTGTCGTCGGTGACGTCGGCGATCTTCGCGTCGTCGTGCACGCGCGGGCCGCTCTTGTCGCCGTAATAGGTGCCGGGCGGGTCCTGCTGCAGGGCCGGGTCGTTGAGGTAGCGCAGCGGCGCCTGCGGCAGCGTCAGGTCCAGGCCGGCAGCCTGCGGCGCGGTAGCGCCAGCGGCGGACTGGGCCAGCACGGTTCCCGGCAGGGCCAGGCACAGCAGCAGGGTCAGGGGGCGGATCATGACGGCGCTCCAGCGGACAGGTGGCCGCGCAACACGCGGCGGTACAGGCCGACGCTAGCAGGGGTTGCTTGAATGATGCCTGTCGGCGCCCGCTTGCGGTAGAGCCAGGCCATGCCTGGCTGCACGCTACAACCGTTCGAACCCGAACAGCGATTCCAGCGCATGCTTGCGCCGCTCGATCCGGGCCCGCAGCAGCTGGGCGCCGATCATCGAATAGGTGATGCCGTTGCCGCCGTAGGCCATGGCGAAATGGACCCGCGGCCCCCACTGCGCGTGCGGGCCGAAGAAGGGCAGGCCGTCGGCGGTTTCGGCGAAGGTGCCGGCCCAGGAAAAGGCGGGCACCGGGTCCAGCCGCGGGAACCAGTGCAGGAGCTGATCCATCAGCTTTTCGGCCTTGCGCTGCACGCGCCGGTCGCGCCGCGCCGGGATATCGATGGCGTCGTCCAGCCCACCCACCAGCAGGCGGCGGTCGCCGGTGGCGCGCAGGTACAGGTACGGGCGTGCGCTCTCCCACACCATCGTGCGCTGCAGCCGGCCCAGCGTGTCCGCATCGATCGGGTCGGTGATGAAGGCGTAGCTGCTGCGGTTGCGCGCGACCCGCTGTTCAAGCCAGCGCTGGTTGGCGTAGCCCATCGCCAGGACCACGTGGCGGGCGCGGACCGTGGCGCCGGCCTCGGTCATCGCGGTTACGCCCTGCGCGCCAGGCTTCAGCGTGTGCAGCACGGTGCGGTCGTGCACATGGCCGCCGCGGCGGCGCACTCGTTTGAGCAGGCCGTAGGTGAGGCAGTAGGGATCGACCCGCGCTGCCTGGCGGGTCAGCAGGGCGCCGCCGGCGTCCACGTCGAAGCGTTCGCGCAGGGCTTCGCGGTCCAGCCAACGCGCGTCCAGTCCAATATCACGGCGTGCAGCTCCTTCGGCCATCAGTCGCGGCACGTCGCGCCGCCGGCTGGCCAGGTACAGGCTGTCCATCTGGCGGAAGTCCACCTCCTTCAGCCCGCGTGCCACTTCAGCCAGTGCCGGGATCGCGTCAGCACAGGCAAGGTAGGCCAGGGCGGCGGCATCCTTGCCATAGCGCTCGGCCAGTTCCAGCAGATGGGTATCGATCTCATACTGCAACAGCGCGGTGCTGGCCGCCGTGCTGCCCCAGCCGATGTCGCGCTGCTCGATCACCGCCACCTCGTGGCCGTGGGCGGACAGTTCGTCGGCGATCAGCGCACCGGTGATGCCGCCACCGACCACCAGCACGTCGCAGCGCAGATCCTGCTCCAGCGGGGGAAACGCCTGCAGCAGTCCGTTGCGCACTGCCCACCAGGGGTAGCCACTTTTCAGGTCCATGCGTGGTCGTGCTCAGGCGGTGGGGTGGCCGGTATGCGGGGTCTGGATCAGTTCGGACAGATCGAAGCCCTGCAGGCGGGCCGCGGCCAGATAATGGTCCTGCACGGTCGCGTCCAGGCGTGGCTCGCGCGCCAGCAGCCACAGGTACTTGCGATCCGGGCTGCCGACCAGCGAGACGCTGTAGTCCGGGGCGACCTGGATCACCCAGTAGTCGCCCTTGGCGAACGGCAGCCAGCGCAGGCCCTTGGGCAGGAAGCTGACTTCCAGGCGCGCGCTGTCGTTGTCGACGGCGCAGGCCTCGCCGGTGGCCTCTTCGATCTCGCCATCCATGCGGCAGCGGTTGGTGACGCCGACGTTGCCGTTGTCGAGCAGGGTGTAGTGCGCCGATACATCGGTGCAGCCTTCCGGCTCGTGGCGCATCGGCAGGCGCGCGATCTCGTACCAGGTGCCCAGGTAGCGCGGCAGCTTGAGGTCGGCGACGGTCTTCAGCGGCGGGTGCTCGGTCATCGGTCATCGTGGCAGGGGCGGGCCTCCACGATGCCGATGGGCTCGCCATGGGCGGGTGAAGCCGGGGCGATGGCCGCGTCCAGAACGATCCGTCGCCGATGCGACGTGCCTGTTGTCACCGGCATGGCGGTATCCTGCCGCCAGCGCCGTGTTTTCCTGATCCAACCGAGGTGGAGGTGCCGATGTACCAGGTGATCCTGTTGAAGAGTGAATCCGCGTTCGCGCGCGAACAGTGGCCGCAGGTCGACGACCTGGTCGACTACGAGGGCGTCAGCTACAGCCTGCGAGCCGGCCCGCGCCAGCCACTGCCGACCGACCACGAGTGGCACCCGGTGGCGGTATATGCGCCCGATGAGATCACCGAGGAAGAGTTCCAGGACTGGTACGCGCTGCAGCAGCCGACCGTGGAAGAGCTGCGCCTGAAGTACTGATACTGCTGCACGTCCCCCATCCGCCGTTTACCGCCTGTGCCGTATAGTCGCGCGCAGGCGCGGTGGTCCGCGCGAACCGGTGTGGCTGCGTGTCTTCTTTCCTGCGATCGATCCGTGCACGGGGGCCCTGGTGGGTCCTGCTGCTGTGCACTGCCTTCCTGCTGTCCGCGCCGGTGCTGGCACAGGAGGAGGACCCCACGCCCAAGCAGCAGCTGGCGGACATCGATTCGCGGTTGAAGGATGTCGAGCGCAAGCGTGGCGATGCGGAAGCCACCGAGACGCTGGCGATGCTGTCCGAGAATGCCTCGCAGGCACGGCGTGACGCCGAGGCGCTGGAAAAGGCACTGCAGCCCCAGCTGGATCGCATCAACGAGCAGCTGGCGCAGCTGGGGACGCCTGCCGAGGGCACCACGGAGCCGCCGGAGCTGGCAGCGCAGCGACGGGCCATAACCAGGCAGCGCGACGGCCTGGCCGCGTCGGTGGCCCAGGCCAAGGCCATTGCCGTGCGTGCACAGCAGCTGGCGGCAGACATCGAGCAGCAGCGCACCGCACAACGTACGGAAGAACTGGGCCAGAAGGTCGCCTCGCCGCTGTCGCCTGCGTTGTGGAGCAAGGTGGCCGAGCGCCTGCCGATCGATATCGCGCGCGTTGCGCCGTTGGCCGAGCAGGGGCGCGATGCGCTGGTCGCCGGCATCCGCACCCATGGCTGGGGCACGCCGTTGCTGGGCCTGCTGGCCGCGCTGGTGATGATGTTCCCGCTGCGGTTGTGGCTGCGCAGGCTGGGGCGGCAGTTCGCCGCGTCCGAGCGCGCGCCTGATGGACGACTGCGCCGGTCTGGCCTGGCGATGTGGCTGCTGCTGGTGGGCACGCTGCTGCCCGGTTATGCGGTAGTGGTGCTGATGGCGGCGCTGGATGCGATCGATGCCATCGCGCCGCGCCTGCAGGTGGTGGCTGACGGCCTGGAGACCGCCACCTTCCGTGCGGCCTTCATTGCCGCGCTCAGCGCCTGCCTGCTGGTGCCCAAGCGCCCGTCATGGCGGCTGTTGAACCTGGACGACACCGCCGCGCTGAAGCTGCGCAAGTATGCCTGGGGCGCGGCGGTGCTGGCCTGGCTGAGCACGGTGCTGGTGGCCCTCGACCAGGCTACGCGCACCAGCGACGTCACCACGGTGGCGTTGGACGGCCTGATTGCCCTGACCTACCTCGGCCTGATCATGGCCATGCTGGTGACCCTGGCGCGCCTGCATCGGCGGCAGACCGCCGAGGCCGAGGCCAAGCTGGAAGCACAGGCCGATGGCGTGGGAGCAACCACGCCCGTGCGCCGCAGCAGCTGGCTGGTACTGGCCCGGGTAGCGGGCAACATCGCGGTGGTGGCCGCCATCGTTGCCACGTTGCTGGGCTACCTGAATTTCGCCAAGTTCGTGAACCAGCAGCTGATCGGCGGCAGCATCGTAGTGCTGGCCGCAACCCTGCTGTTCAAGTTCGTCGATGACCTGAGCACCTGGATGCTCAACGCCGACAGCAAGGTCGGCCAGACCATCCTGCTCAGCACCGGCCTGAGCGTATCGCGGCTGGAACAGGCGGGCGTGCTGCTGTCGGCGGCGTTGCGCACCATCGTCGTACTGATCGCGCTGCTGGCGTTGGTGGCACCGTTCGGCAACATCGGCGCGGTGGTGGAGCGCTTCTCCTCGCTGTTCACGTCTGGATTCGACATTGGCGGAACCAAGCTGGAGCCGGTGCGCATCGTGCTGGCGGTGCTGGTGCTGCTGGCTGGCCTGGCCGTTACCCAGCTGGTACAGCGCTGGCTGACCGACACCTACCTGCCCAAGACCGAGCTGGACCTGGGCGCGCGCAATTCGGTGAGTACCGTTGCCCGCTATGTGGGGATCATCATCGCGGTGATCTGGGCGCTGAGCGCGATGGGGCTGCAGCTGAGCAAGCTGGCCCTGCTGGTCAGCGCGCTGTCGGTGGGTATCGGTTTCGGCCTGCAGGTGATCACCCAGAACTTCGTCTCCGGCCTGATCCTGCTGGCCGAGCGGCCGGTGAAGATCGGTGACTGGGTGAAGCTGGGTGACCAGGAGGGCGACATCCGCCGCATCAGCCTGCGTTCGACCGAGATCCAGGTGGGCGACAAGTCGACGTTGATCGTGCCCAACTCCGAGCTGGTCACCAAGACCGTGCGCAACATGACGATGGGCAACAACCAGGGCCGCATCCAGATCCAGTTCGCGGTGCCGCCCAGCACGGATGTCGGCAATCTGCGGCAGGCGCTGCTGGATGCGTACACCGCGCACACGAATGTGCTGAATCAGCCGGCACCGACGGTCTACATCGACAGCATTGCCGGTGGCCAGATCACCATCAACAGCTTCGCTTACGTTGCCAGCCCGCGGCAGGTGTACGCCACCCGCAGCGACCTGTACTTCAGCCTGCTGCAGATCCTGGCCGAGCGGAACATTCCGCTGTCGACCCCGACCGACATCCACATCATCCGCGATCCACAGGAGTAGGGGGTTCTTTGCAGGGCTGCGCCCTGCACCCGCTACAAGCCGGAGCAACGGCAACGGCAAAAGCTGGTTTCCTGTGGGATGGCGGGGTGGGTCCGGTTGCGGGGGACGCTGCAAGTACCCCTCCGGGGCCCGGCCCAGCCGCTGGCGGCTGCGCGTTCGGGCGCTTGCGAAGCAGTGCTTCGCAAGCGAAGCGCCCTCACCCATGTAAGCTCGGTCGCCGCATCCATGCGGCTCACGCCCCCGCAACCGGACCCACCCCGCCTTCGACAGTTTTCCGCGATCTTTTGGAATTGCTTTTGGGGTCAGATCCGTTTTCCGGAGGAAAACGGATCTGACCCCATTTTGATTTTCGATATCTGACAGATTGTGTCGACCAAGGTCGACACCTACCGACAGCCGCAGGAATCTGTCAGAGGTGGGGCGGTGTCGGAGTGCGGGGTGTCAGCCGCATGGATGCGGCTGCCAAGCCTCCAGGGACGGATTTACGGCGTC